>CAZTAR010000152.1:0-10096 GCA_964611695.1 uncultured Planctomycetaceae bacterium
CGTGTTGTCAGCCAGGATGCCGGACTGAGTGAGGTAGTAATCCCAGTAGTCGCTGTTGTGGTAGAGTTCGTCACGCATTGCCACGGGCAGTTGGTTGAATCGGTCTACATGGAAGGTGCACGGTCGGCGGCTGAGATCGTGCATGAGATTGTGGACGGCTGTGGCGCCCTTTTCTCGCAGGCTGTCCGTCGTTGCGGCGGTTTGGCCAGGTGAGAGATCGGGGGCGAGGAGAAATATCTCGCGTCGAAAGAGGGATGGCTTCGCTTCCGTCGGCAAGTCTTCCAGCACGATGACTTCGATGCCGGATACGTCCGATGAGCCGGATGAACCGGTCATGTCAGCGTAGTCGGGCAGACAGGCGGCGGCGAACTTTGTCGTCAGGAGCAGGGCGTTTTCGGGTACGTGCTGGAGGGCTTCGCGGACGGCTGTGGAGAGGGCGTGTTGGAGGGTGTGGACCTCGTGGAAGAGCGGAGACCAATCGCTCCCGAGGTGGTTCGGCTCGATCAAGTCCCAGAGCCGAACGGCAATGCGGTCCAACTCCTCCGGGGATGGGACATTCCGCAATGGGTGGTAATCGATCTGCACCAGCTCGTGGAATAACAGTTCGTAGAGGTAACGATCGCGTGCCTGGGTTGCTTTGCTGTCCGGAGGGTGGTTCGCATCTTGGGCCGTTCCCACCGTTCCCGAGGCTACTGCGTCTCGGATCAGGGATCCGAGGTCGTTTCGGCCATCATAGTCGAACGTGAAGCCGTGTCCGCGATAGTGTGCTTCGCCGAGGACGACGACGGGCTTTTCCAACATGAGTGCTTCGATCCCCGCGGAGGAGTTCGTAGTAATGACGGCGGCTGCACGGTCGAGGAGGGTCAGGGTGTCGGCGGAGGGCGGCGCGATGCTGTCCTGTTGTCTTAGGAGCGTTGCGTAGCATTCCGGGCCGAAACGCGGGTCGCAAAGTGGGTGGAGCTTGATGCGGAGGGGTAGATCGTCGGGCATTTTTCCGACGATGCTTTTCAGCATGGCTCGCTGGTCGGTGAAGTTCGGCGCGTAGTAGTAGAGTTGGGTGTCGTCGTCCACTTGGAGAGGGAGGAATGCGAAGGATGGCAGCTTTGGCGACCCGCTGGTTGGAGAGGTGTCACCGTGGGGGATGACGTTGGCTTTGAAGCGGTCGCGAGCGGCTTGGAGTTTTCGAGCTTCCCACGGCACGAGGGGTTCGTTGAACTTGTCGGGGCGGCGGAATTGGGCGGCGGCGTTGATGCCGTCGCGAGAGACGGCCACGGTCATCGGGGCGGTTCGGAGCGGCCCCAGTTCCATGCAGATGACCGCAATGTTTTGTTCGTGAGCGGCGCAGGCGGCGGCTTCGCCGAAAAGGTTGTCTCGACCGTTCCAGATGACGACAGCTTTTGGCAGGTGTTTTTTCAGAATATGCCGCCAGAATTCGATGGCGACTGAGGCGTGTTCGGCCAGTTGATTTTCAGACCAGACGCCTCGCCATGCGTCGTATGCGCCGATGGGGTTTTCGGCATTGATGGCGTCGAAGGTCTCATGGGGGTGTGTTTGAGTTGGTGTTGCTTTGAGGGGAGTGGTGTTGGTTGTTGGGTGTACCCCCCGGCCAAGGCCGGGGGCTCTTGAAGAGGGGGCTCTTGGTGTTGATTCAGAGCTTCCTTGACTATGAATGTCTATTAAGGATTTCCACTCGTCGTGGATTTCTTCGGCGACTTCGGGGGAGGGGGTGGCCAGGCGGCACCGGATGCCGCGCCGGTCGAGGCTGCGAGCGATCCCGGCAAAGAGGGTCGCTTGGTGTTTCGTGACGGGTGCGAAGAGGATGTCTGTGGGTATGGTTTTCATCCGGCTTCTCTGCTGCGTTGGGTCCGATGATGGCGCGTATTCGCTCGATTCCCGGGAGGCCATCATTGTCGGCGCGCAGCGATCCCAGTGTTGATACTCCCTTTTGTTATCGAGCTATGTGAGGTTTTGTCTTGAGTCGGATGGGGCCCACGGATTGCGATCCGTGGGCTTTGGGGGGGGGCGAACATCATGTGGAACGCGTTGTGGAAGAGGCCCACGGATTGTGATCCGCGGGCTTGGGGATGTGGTTGCTCCGAACAGTGGCAGTATCAGTGGTGTTTTCGCCGATATTCGTATTGACGGTGGGGAGTTTGGCTGCGTTTCCAGCTTATGGCATTTCCAGGCGAACTTTCCCGGAGCCGGGAATCGGATCATCGTATGAGCACACTACCCACGCCGACGGACATTTCGACCTGCGATGTGAACCTGGAACTGCTCTTTGAGCGTGGCGAGCACTATGGGGTTGTTCAGACGGCGGCACCGCGTTTGGCGGCGGAACCTTCGGAGGCGGCGACGGCTCTTTATCTGTTTCGCTCGCTGGTGTCGTTGGGCTTGATTGGACCGGCGATGGAGATGGTGTCCGAGGGTGGCGGAGTCCTGTCGGAGCTTCCGGAATTCCAGGCGCTGCGAACCGAACTGGCGGATTTGCCTTCGGGGCTTGTGGCGTGGGCGGATCTGCAGGATCGTTTCGAGGCGAACGCGGCCTGTGTGTATGAACGCCACGAGCACCTCCGCGAACATGACGCAGCGTTTCGGGGCGTTCGTGAGACCTTGGAACTCTACCGATCGCTCGATGGCAATCTGCACCTGTCGACCAGGGAGGGCTCGGGGATTCGGCAGTGGCTCACGGGGCCTTGCGATGTGAGGCAACTCGTGAAGAGCATCCAGTTTGCTCATGATTCCAAAGCGTCGTTCTGCGGCCCTTACATTGTATTGGGCGACCATCTTGGCGCGTTGTTCGACAATGTCTGCGGTGGCACGGACAAGATGTTCTTGACGTTTCAGCCTCGGGTGTACCTGGTCGAGCCGGATATACAAAGGTTCGGTGCGCTCCTGTACGCGGCGGAAACCACGGAATGTCTCTGCTCTGATCGTGCGACGGTCTTTGTCGGGGCGGAGTGGCTGGAGGCGCTTGTCGGGCATCTTCGCGAGAAGACGGAGCGGATGATACCGGAATACATCGTTCAGTCGCCCAATATGGATGCGGCGGCGCAAGGACGGCTGTTGGCGGCGCTCCGTGATTTGACGACTGAGCGCGAGCGCGCGGGACGCCAAATCGTCGATGCGGTGTCTGGCCACTACGCCGGCCTGGACCGAGCCCATTGGCATTCGCGGTATGGCGGCGGCGGGTGTTCGGGTTTGCGCATCTTGGGGTTGACCAGCCGGTTTACGACTGTTTTGCAATACTCGATGCGTGATTTGAAGGTGGCTTTCGATCGTTTGGGATGTGAATGCCGACTCTTGATCGAGCCGAACGACCATGATTTGTTGCCGCCGGTTCGGACCGCTGAGTTGATCGAGACGTTTCGACCTGACATGGTTTTCGCGATCGATCATCTTCGGACGGAGTATCAGGAGGTCGTTCCTGAGAACATGCCGTTTGTCTGTTGGATCCAGGATAGGATGCCGAGCTTGTTTCGGCCGGAAGCCGGACGTGGTGTGGGGCCGTTCGAGTTTGTGATCGGGCATGGTTTTCCGGAATGCCTGACGACGTATGGGTATCCCGCGGATCGGTTTTGGCCTTGTGTGATTCCGACCGATCCTGAACGGATGGTCGATCCCGAGGAGGTGCCTGAGGATCTCGAACCGTATGTTTGTGATGTGATGTACGCGACGAACGCGACGGCGACGCCTTCGGAGTTGCACGCGGAATATCGGGAACATTTCGAGGGGCGTGCCTTGACCTTTGTGGATGCGGCCCACGAGACGTTGATGTCGGTGGTTCGTGATCCGAGCTTCTGTGGCGACTACGATTTCGAGGGTCTGATCCGTCGTGTGGAGCGAGAGATCGGGGTGGCAATCCTGGATCCTTCCGCGAAGAGTGAAATACTGGGGATGCAGCGGTTCATCGCGCATCAGTATCTTCGGGAGGAGGCGATTCGCGCCGCGGCGCGTTGGGCGGATGAGACAGGGGGCCGATTTCATTTGTATGGTCAGGGCTGGCAGGCACGACCAGAATTCGCGCGTTTCGCGAAGGGGCCGGTGGAGCATGGGAGGCCGTTGGGTCGGGCCTTCCGAGGGGCGAAGATCAGTTTGCACGCCGGCTGCAATCCTGCGTTACATCAGCGTGTGTTGGACGGTCTTTGCGCGGGCGGATTCTTCCTGATCCAGGAGAAGCCGTCCGATTTGTCCCATGCGTTGAATCAGGCGATCTTGCGACACATTCGCAAGTGCAACTTATCGCCGCCTTTTCAGCTTCGGCCTTCGGATCTTCCGTCGCCGTTCGACGCCGAATACGAACACTTCCTCCGTTGTCGTGGCAGCGATCCGGATGTCGGTGTGACAGCGACGCAGGAGATGGTTCTCAACGTTGAAGCAGAGTGCGCGTGGGGGTGCCTGCATAAAGCGTCCGGTATTTGGCCTCGGTATCGCGAGGTTGTCTATCGAGGCTCCGAGGGACTGGCGGAGCGTATCGCATTCTTTCTCTCCCACGAAGCGGAGCGGCAATCACTCGCGTCGGAGATGCGGGCGGCCGTCATGGCGAACTTTACATACGACGCCCTTGCGAAGTCGCTCCTGGAATTCATGGGTCGTTCGTTTGCCGGGGAGGGACGATCGCTAGGCGGGTCGTGCCAACCTTCGGCTGGGAATGGTGGGGACTTGCGCGTATGAGACTGGTTCTTCACAAGCCGCTGATCCGACGCCAATATCGTCTCGAGTACAACTACTATCTGGGGTTCGGTTACCTCAAGGCGTACCTTGCACAACAGGTTCCGGAGGTGGAGGTGCAGGTGGTTCACGATGAGGCGGACCTCCGCGCCGCGCGGCCGGATGTTGTCGGCTTCTCGACCGTGACGGAGATGTGGCCGAGGGTCATGGGGATTTATGGACGGCTGCGGACCTGGTTTGACGGGCCTGTGCTGTTCGGTGGGCCGCATATCACGGCGTTGCCGGCGTTGCTGCCAAAGGGGAATAATGTCGCCTTTCGCGGTGAAGGGGAGGCGGCACTGACGCGGGTGATGCAGGGGATGCTTAGCCAGGATCGCAATCTCGCAGCGTGCGAGCCTGCGCCTGGAACGGCGGTGTGGCGCGGCGATGAGCTTTTGATGGGGCCAACCGCGGAACTCGTGGATGTCAATACGTTGCCTCCGCCGGCGGATGCACCGGTGGATGTGTATCCTCTGACGACTGTTCGGGGGTGTCCTTACCATTGTACGCATTGCGTTGAGCGGCCGACGCAGGGGCGGCCTCGGCAGATGACGGCCGAGCGGCTCGCGGCTTTGGTCATTGATCGGTATGAGCGGCACGGCACGACGGTCTTCGAATTGCTCGACGATATTTTTCTGGTCTCGCCGAAGCGGTTGCGCGCGTTCGTGGAGATCCTGGATCGTCGAGGCGTTCTCGGTCGGTTCGAATTTATTCGCGTTTCTCTGATGGCGCACCTGATTACGGATGAGGTGGCGGCGTTGCTGGCTCGGTTAAATTTGTCGAAGGCGGGCATGGGCGTCGAGTCTGCTGATCCGGAGATTCTTCGGCGGTTCAAACGGGGTGTGGTGACCCTCGAGCATGTTGATCGGGCGATTGCAGCGTGCACGCGGCACGGGGTGTCGATCGGGTCGTCCGCCGTGCTAGGCTATCCTGGCGAGACAGAGCGGCAGCTTCGTAATTCGATCGAGTTTTATGCGAGAAAGGTACACACGACCGCGTTCGAGTTTTGGGAGCCTTATGTTTGTCAGCCGTTGCCGGGGAGCACCTTGTGGCAGGAGGGTGTGCAGGCTGGGCGATTGTCATCGACGATGGATTTTTCCACGCTCCGGATCGATGCCGATGTGAAGCACTTTGACAGCCAGTGGCACTATGATAATGAGGCGACGTTGCCGCGGGATCGGTTTCTGGAAGTTTTGCGTGAGTATGATCTGATTCGCGCAGGGTGCTTTGTGAATGACGCCGCGGAGATTGGCGGTGAGCCGCGGACGGATGTGTTCTCGCGTCAGTATGTGCCGGAGAATGTCGCGCGGCGCAAGACGTTGCAGACGTTGGCGGCCTGGATGGCGTCGGACGGTCGGCCTGTTGCGGTCTTCGGCGCGGGCAGGCATACGCGGAAGGTGTTGCCGGCGTTGATCGAATCGCCGGTGTCCATCGCTGCCATTGTGGACGATAGTCCGGATCGGATCGGCACCCGATTGGGGCCTTGGGAAGTTGTTTCGGCGGAGGCGATGCTGGCATTGGACATTGGGGCGGTGCTTGTTTCCTCGGACCGATGCCAGGATGAAATCGTTTCGCGGCTTCGCCCATTGGTTGAGGGTACACGCCGGTTGCTTGTGTTGTACCAGGGGCAGGAGTTGAGCCGGCGTCGCGCGGAGGAGTGGGCGTGTTCTGAGGTGTGATGCCGGAGTTGCGGGAGAGGCGTCCCGCTGGCTCGGGTGGGAGAAGGGATTCTCGCACCAGCGGGGTGGATTGCACTGGCGGACAAGCCGCCAGTGGCACACTTGCTGCTAGTGGCACACTTGACGGTAGAGGCACACTTGTTTGTTTTCATGCGCGGCCCTGAGCGGGATTCAGGATTTGTCATGCTGAGAATCGGTTTTATCCTGGCGGCCGGCAACGATGCGCGGAGTTATGGAGTTCCGCTTTCGTTCGCATACCTGGTATCGATGCTCCAACGCGACTTGGACAGGCCGTTCGAGTTTCACATCACGACGGAGCCGTATGACCTGATCGACTTCGAGCCGGACCTGATTGGGATCGGGTCCGTGACAAGTTGCTTCTGGCAGGTACCTGCGTTCGCGTCGCTGTTTCGCGAGAAGTTGCCTCGTGCCAAGTTGATACTCGGCGGCCATCACATCACTGCCCTGCCGCACCGTTTGCCGGCGGCGGTGGATGTCGGGGTTCTCGGCGAGGGTGAAGATACTTTCTTAGAGCTTGTCCGAGGGTACACGCATGATGTGGGGTGGGAAGAGGAGCGTCTGCGAGACATTCCTGGCATCTGCTATCAGGCTCGGTCGGGCGAGGTGGTGACCACGGCGCATCGCACGTTTCGGACGGAGCTAGATACCCTGCCGTTTCCCGTTCGGCAGGAGAACCCTTATTGCGCGGACGAGGCGGTGTTGTTTACATCGCGGGGGTGCCCGTTTCGGTGCACGTATTGTTCCACGCGAGGGCACTGGCGGGGTTATCGCCGATTCAGCGCGGCTTACGTCGTTCGGGAGATCGAACACATCGCGCGGACTCAGCCGCAAGTGCGATCGGTTTATATCCTGGACGATTTGTACGTGGCGGATCGGCGGCGGCTGCGTGAGATGGTTCGGCTGATTGAGTCGTCGGGGCTCGACCGGCGGTTGAAGTTTCATGGTTTTGTGCGGTCGAATTTGGTGGACGACGAACTGTGTGAGCTGTTGCGGCGGATGAATGTGTCGGCGATTCGATTCGGGGCGGAATCTGGGAGCGATGCGGTGTTGGGTCTCATGGAGCGGGGCGGTAAGTGCTCCGTGGCGACGCATCAGCGGGCGATTGATCTGGCAGACAAGCACGGTTTCGCGTGCGGGGCGAGTTTCATGCTGGGGTTTCCCGGCGAGACTCGCGACGACCTGCAGCGGACATTTGACTTTATTCGGCGGAATGAGAGCAAGTTCACCGTCGAGGGTTTTTACCTGGCGGTGCCGCTGCCAGGGACGGCGTTGTGGGATTGGGCGTCGGAGCGTGGGTTTGTGTCGGAGACGATGGACTGGCGGCGGTTGAATCTGGCTTTTGAAAATCCTGATTTCGATTGGGAGCGTTTCCTCTATTTGAATGAGGAAACGGTCCCGCGAGAAGAATTCGTTCGGGCGGTCATGGAGAGCGGGATACTCCCGGAATCGATTTCGCGACGTTCAGAAGGAGATTCCGGCGGAGTGGTCGGGCTCGATCGGATGAACGCGGCCATGAGGCAACTTGCGGCCGAGGGAATTCGCCGTGTCGTGCTGTATGGGGCCGGTCAGCATACGCGGCGTATCAAAGACCTGTTAAACGAGTCGCCTGTCGAGATTGTGGGGTTGATCGATGACAACCCTTCTCTCCATGGCAAACACTTGGGGCGGTTTCGGATTTATCATCCTGATGATGTGATGAGCTTAAATGTGGGGGCGATGATTCTTTCTTCCGACGAGGCGGAGGAGCAACTGTTGGCACGGTGCGGCCGGTTTGAACGGGCGGGGGTGTTGGTGCGTCGGTTGTATGAGCCGCAATGTTCTCGGGGAGCACTGGCGGGCAAGCCGCCAGTGGCACCCATGGGCTGTCGCCCCGGTTCGCGTGTATGAAGGTTGACGGTTGGTGGCAGAGGAACGAGAAGGGATTCTCGTTCCAGCGGCCATTATTGAGCGTTTCACGTTGATCTGTGGCACCGGCGAAACGCCGGTGAGGCAACGGCATTCGGCCTCCTTGCCTCCACCAGCGAGACGCCGGTCCACACTCAATCGTAAACTGCTCTAATTCGAGAAGGCGCTATCCTGGTTTGACGGCTTGGTGTAGGTGGTATCTTTGGGAGTGGGTGCTGCGTCCTTTGAGGATTTGGAGGCCTTCCTGGCCGAACCATTGGCGGGGTTGGAATCCCGTGTTTTCGAGCAATTGGAGCGTCTCTTCCAGCGTGAAGTGTCGGTGATGGAAGGGCGCTTCGGCGAGTGACATCGCTTCGGCATTCGGCGTGGAACAGAGCAGGATGCCGCCGGGTTTTAGAGAATCGAACGCGGTGGCGAGAAACGTGTCGGGGTGTTGGAGGTGTTCGAGCGTCTCGAGAGAGATCACGGCGTCAAAGGGCGCGGCGTAGGTCGTGAGGCGAGCGACGGACGCGCCGTCATCGATGGGGGCGACGGCGTAGGTGATCTTGCCTCGGGCGAAGTAGTGCCGCGCGAAAGTAACCGCCTCGCGTGAGATGTCGATCCCGAAGACTTCCAGTCCCCCTTCCGCCAAAATGCAACTTCCGTAGCCGGAACCGCAGGCGGCATCCAAGACCGATGCGCCGGCGGGTAGATGTTGAAGTGCCCAGTAATACCTTACGCGGTGACCGATCTCGATTGCTTCGAGCGTGCGTCCGGTCTGGCGTTCACCGGTGTGAGGCAGGGTCGGGCCATCGGCGGCGGTCTCTGGTGATTGGTAGAGTGTTAGAATCGCGAAACGGTCTTTGAACTCTCGCCGGAGCCGAGCCTCGATTGTGGTCTGTTGGACGTCGGAAGAAACGAGGATTGCGCCAACGTTGTTGGCCAGGAGGTCCTTGGGGGCTCGCACGGTCCACCGGCCTGATCGCCGACCCCAGGTTTGTGGGGAATCGTCGGTGACGCCAGCGATCTTGTCGGCGTTTTCTTCAAGAACTCGCAGGACTTTGTGGGTGTGGGCGCCGGCGCCGAAGATGGCGATCTTGGATTTTCCCCGCCATTCGTCGAGAACCTGACGCAGCCGCTGCCGGGCGGCTTCGGGGGCGACGGCGCGGCCTGCCTCTGGAGCGGTTTTGATCAACATCGCCGCTCCCTTTGGGGTTTCCGGGCCGTCACGTGGAGATGCCATGGCTCGCTATCCGCTCCGGCGAGGACGCGGTGGACGTGAATGAAGCCGGTCCTCCTTATAAGTTTAGCACATGTTTCCCATGTATACCCCCAACGATGAGCATCTTCTTTGCTCCCGCCTCGGGTGAGATCGTGCCAGCCGTAGAAGCCAGCCATGGCGTGTGCGAGGTTTTCGTCGGGATTTTCGGTCCAGGAGGTCTGTTGTTCCAGGATTTGACGGGCGTGAAAGGCGATATCCGGGACGATGAGCCGTAACAGGCCGTCGGGTTTGAGGATGGTGAACCATGCGGTGAGGGTTTTTTGGGCATCTTTCGGGTTGAGGTGTTCGAGCATGTGCCGTGAATAAATTTCGTCCGCGCTGTCATTTTCGAAAGGTGTTGTGTCCCAGGCTTCGAGGACGTGGTCTGCCCCGGGACAGGGGCGGACGTCGATGCCGAGATAGCCTTTTAGCCGGGTGTCGCCGCATCCGTAATTCAGGCGGAGTGGGTTTGTGGAGGTCTGCGGAGAGTTTTTGGCTATTGTGGGCATAATCGGTTTCGTGGGCGTATTGGCTTCGCTTG
>CAZTAR010000153.1:0-10087 GCA_964611695.1 uncultured Planctomycetaceae bacterium
AAGGGTGCTATCCCAAATATGATAGTGATTCAGCCTAGTGGTGTAGAGGAATGTAGACTGGCTTTGCGTTATTGTGTGGAAAAGGCTCAAACTAATTGTTTCCTCCGTTTAAATATAGGCCCCAGCCCAAGTGGCGCAGCGTCCTTCGGAGGGCTTGTTCCAAACAGCCTTGCACTGTTCTGAGCCCGGGCTGGGTCTGCCAGCCGTGAAAGTCACTGCCATCGTAGGCCAACGTCAACATGAGATTACGCAACATCATCCGGCATTGGGCCGCGTTTACATTGTTTTGTCAAGGCAGACTGAATGGAGAGTACTGGTATCATTTGGGTGCCACGGGCGGCGTGTCCGTCCGTGCCAGCACTGGCAGCAAGCTGCCAGTGGCATCCCTCTACGAAACGATACCAGTACCGAATGGAGACCGCGTGCGGAGGCCGTAATTGTATTGACACCCCGTTTCGAGGCGGGTTGCCGCGCGGGGGTGTCGTTCGTAGAGTAGTCCCCCCGTTCCGGAATTCGACGAAAGAATCACGATCGGAGAGAACCTCGTGGACTGCAACCAGCCCAAGACGACATGGCCCGCGAGTTGGCTCGCACGACTGATAGCGATTGCCTGTATGTGCCAGTGCTTGTGGGGCTGTGCGGCGGATCGACCCCTCAACGTGCACCTTAGCAAAGAAGTTCAACTGCCCGATCGCGCCGCCGTTGTGTTTTTCATCGACGGTTTCGGCGAGGCGCAGTTTGAACAAGCCCTCGCCGAAGGTCGAATCCCCAACATCGCTACGCACCTCCTCGAACGGGGCGTCCGCGTCGAAAAAGCAGTTACCTGCGTTCCAAGCATCACCTACGCCATCTCCACTACATTCATCACCGGACTCCTGCCGGGGCATCACGGCATCGTTTCAAACAAGTGGTTTGAGCCAAGCACGGGCAGGTTTCAGAACTACTGCTACATCAAGACTTATCAGCGCGTCGACCAGGATTACGATGCGTCACCGACG
Source organism: uncultured Planctomycetaceae bacterium (assembly GCA_964611695.1). GTDB lineage: Bacteria > Planctomycetota > Phycisphaerae > UBA1845 > UTPLA1 > CAZTAR01. Next base: position 999 of record CAZTAR010000153.1, read on the forward strand.
ATCTACGACATCCTTGGCGAGCGCGTCACCGTCAGCATCCAGACCGCGATCCGCCGGGGCTCGACGCACACAATCGACAACTGGGCCACGAGCGGCATCAACTGGTTCTTCGGAAACACGGTTGGCGTAGACTGCCTCGTCGCCCAGCGGCTGGAACTCATTGCCGAACGCTCGCGAACTTGGGGCCGATGGCCCGATTTGATATGGGTCTACTTCCCCGGCGCCGACCGGCTTGGCCATCTGTATGGACCCCGATCGCCGAAGTGTTCGAAGGCCATCGCCAATATCGACAAACAAATCGGACGCGTCTGCGATGCGTTGAAAGATATCGGGATGTACGACCGCACCTACCTCTGTCTCGTCAGTGACCACGGGATGGTCGAGGTCGCGCCGGAGAAGTTCTTTGACATTCCGGCATTCCTCGCCGAAAGAACAGGCGGTCGCATCTGGTCGAACGACTTTACAGAGCCCGGCGACGAAGAACGGTTGCTTCGAGAATACGATTACGCCTGTGCCGTGACGGCGTCACGATGGGCGGCGGTCTGGCCATTGCCCGGAGTCAAGCACGATACTCGATCACGCCTGCCACCCTGGGTCGCAGAGGCCATCAAACACCCCGCAGTGGAACTGGCAGCCATTAGCGCCCCCCCCGACCATGTCCAGGTCTTCACGAAGACGGGCCACGCGTCGATTATCCGTCATAAAGGAACGCCCAGCCGGTACGCCGTCCATCAACGCCCCGGAGAGGAAGTTTTCGATCTGGCGACCGTCGACGCAGACGCCACCGGCGAGCATATCGCGGATTCGCGCCAATGGCTTCAACTCACAGCAGACTCACGTTATCCGGATTTTATCCCACAGATCGTCGCCTACTTTGATTCGGAGCGATCCGGCAACATCGTGTTTTTCGCAGCGGACGGCTGGGACTTCTCGAAGGAAGATCCTCATGGCGGGCACGGTTCGATTCTGCCAGGAGACATGCGTGTTCCGATGATCTTCGCCGGGCCGGGCCTATCGGATACGGCGCGGATTCCATTCGCACGGAACACCGACGTGATGCCCACTTTGCTCTACGTGTTGGGGGCAAAGCTCGAACTGCCCGACGGCACGCGTGTCGACATCGATGGCACCAATCTGCTACCATCTTCTTCTTTGGTGGATGGCGACTGATAGGCCCGGCGAACATTAGACGATGCAGACGATCCTCAAGATTCTAATCGCTTTCGGAGCAATCGCCCTGGCCTGGCAGGTCGGGCGGGTTGGTCAGGCTGCGAGCACGCCGAGTTCCGCAGTCGCCGGTTCCATCGACGCCGATGACGCGTTCGCCATGCTCGCCGGTTCCGACAAGCCGACGATCCAGCCCGCGCGCAAGACACCCCACGTTGGGCAATATCGCGGCATGGCAATCCAACTCCACGGCGGCACGGAGGTTTACGAACGGTATCGCCGACTGATCCCGGAGGTCGCCGAGCTGGGGGCCAACACGGTCCTCTTTGTCGTACACGGCTGGCAAGAGCACGCGGGCAGTCTGGACTTGCACCTTGATGCGAGAAGGACTGCGGATGCCAAGGATGTCGGACGGCTCTGCGACCTCGCGGCGGCGAACGGGCTAAGGACCATTCTGATGCCCATCGTGCTGCTCTCCTCGCCAAGGAATTCGGAATGGCGAGGCCGGATCATTCCCGCCGATCGGGCGTGGGACGAATGGTTCCGCCGATACACTCGATTCGCCGTCCATTTTGCGAAGGTCGCCGAGCGGCACAAAGTCGATATCTTCATGGTGGGTTCTGAGTTGATCAAGACGGAGGTCTATACCCGCCGATGGGTCAGCGTCATTGAGGAAGTGCGACAACATTATCGCGGCAGGCTCGGATACTCCGCCAATTGGGACCACTACCAGACAGAGAAAATCAAATTTTGGGATGCCCTGGACTGCGTCGGGATGACGAGCTACTACGAATTAGCCGAGGGTCCGAACCCGACGATTGAGGAGATCAACGCGAATTGGGCGAAGTTTGAAAGCGAGATAAAAGCCTTTCAGCAGGAAGTCAAGAAGCCGCTCATCTTCACCGAGGTCGGCTGGTGCAGCCAAGAAGGCGCCGCCCACGAGGGCTGGAACTACTACGCCAAGCAACAAGCCACGAAGGCAGGACACCTCGAACAAGCAATGCTGTATGAGTCCTTTCTCAAGACCTGGTCGGACGAGTCGGGGGTCGGCGGCATCATCTGGTGGGAGTGGGATCTTTCGGCGGGCGGTGAGGAAGACTTCGGTTATACGCCCCGCGGCAAGCCTGCGGAGCGAATGCTGCGCGACTGGTTCGGAGGGAAGAAAATCTCACCTGTGATTGGCGAAAAGCTGAACCCGAGTTTCCACCAGTCGGAAGTGCAAGCGAAAGACAGCGACTGAATCGGCCCAAGAACCCTCGGCCTTGACCGGGGGGTGAAGCAGAGAACGCTGGGTGGCATGGGTAAGCGCAACCGCGTTGAGCGGTGGAGCTTACCCGTGGGGAAGACATTGGGGTGCTTCCACGGGTAACGAGTGGGCCACCCTGCGGGACGCCCCACTCGTTACCCATGCCACCCTCCGCGCCCAGGTCGTCACGTTTGCGTGGCGACCGTTTGCTGACACGCGCGGCTCTGAGCTGAGAGTCAATACAAACCGGAGAAAACAGTGCCACTACCATATCACGAACGAACGCATCATTGCGGCGAACTCCGCGCGACGGACGAAAAGAAGACCGTCTTGCTGGCCGGATGGGTCGACGGATTCCGAAACCTCGGGGGGATGATCTTCATTGACCTCCGAGACCGCGAAGGTGTGACGCAACTTCGCTTCAACCCCGAGACGGACCCCAAGGCCTACGAACAGGCCCAATCCGCGCGAAGCGAGGCGGTCATTGCAATTCGTGGGGAGGTCGTCAGCCGAGGCGACCAGATTAACGCGAACATGCCAACCGGCGAGATCGAGATCGCCGTGCGGGAGATCGACGTGCTGAACCTGTCGAAAACCCCGCCGTTCGAGATCGAAGACGAGATCGAAACCAACGAGGACCTGCGATTGGAGCACCGCGTGCTTGACATCCGCCGGACCCCCGTCAAGCGAGCGTTGATGCTGCGGCACCGGATCACGAAGATGATTCGCGACTACTTTGACCGTCACGGTTTCGTCGATATCGAAACGCCGATCTTGAACAAGTCCACACCTGAAGGCGCACGAGATTATCTCGTCCCGTCGCGTTTGCACCACGGGCGATTCTACGCGCTCCCCCAGTCTCCCCAGATCTTCAAGCAACTCCTCATGATCGGCGGCATGGACCGCTACATGCAGATTGCCAGATGTTTCCGCGATGAAGACCTGCGCGCGGACCGGCAACCCGAGTTCACCCAGGTGGACATCGAGATGGCGTTCATCCAACCGGAAAACATTATGCAACACGTCGAGGCCTGTCTTGCGGAGGTCTCTGAGAGCATCCTCGGCGTCAAGCTGCCGCTCCCACTTCCGCGCATCAGTTATGCCGAGGCGATGCGGACCTACGGGCGCGACGCGCCCGACATGCGTTACGACATGACCATCAAGGATGTTTCCGAGCTGGCCGCCAAAACCGACTTCAAGGTCTTCACCGAGGCGATCGCGCTCGGAGGTGTCGTCCGGTGCATCGTCGTCCCGGGCGGGGCGGACATGAGTCGGAAGCAGGCGGACGGCCTCGTCGAAGAAGTCAAGGGGATCGGCGCGGGCGGGCTCCCGTTCGTGAAGGTGGCCAAGGAAAACGGCGAGACAGTCCTGCAAACCGGCGTGGCCAAGTTCTTCAGTCGGCCCGAGTGGGTTGGTGAACTCATCGAGCTGACCGGCGCGAACTCCGGCGACATCATCTTCTTCTCCGCGGACAATGAGGCGGATGTTTGCAAGTACCTCGGTTGGTTGCGAACGAACGTCGCCGAGCGACGAGGCCTGATTCCGAAGGACAAGTGGGCCTTTTGCTGGGTCGTGGATTTCCCGATGTTCGGCTACGACGAAGAAGAGGGCGTGTATCCCATGCATCACCCCTTCACGAGCCCGAAGGATGAGGACCTTCATCTCTTGGGTGCGGTTGGCGAAGTCGTTTCGTCGCGAGAGGATCTGCTGAGCATTCGAGCCAAAGCCTACGATGTCGTGCTCAACGGCATTGAGCTGGGAGGGGGATCGATCAGGATTCACCGTGGCGATGTGCAGTCTCGAATCTTCCAACTCCTTGGCCTGTCAGATGAGGAGGCCAAGGCCAAGTTCGAATTCCTGCTCGACGCGTTGCAGTACGGCGCTCCGCCACACGGCGGAATTGCCCTCGGACTCGACCGCATAGTGATGATGCTCGGGGGTTACAGTTCGATCCGGGATGTCATCGCCTTTCCCAAGAACGCCAGGGCGGTCTGTCCAATCAGCAAGGCACCGGGCGAAGTGGCAGCGAAGCAACTCGACGAGTTGGGGTTGAAGATCGTCGAGGATGAGTCCTGACAGGCACGGAGGGCAAACTCAGACCCGCATTTAGCTACTATCCCAGTATTGTGGCACAAGCGTCTCGCCTGTGTTTCCACCGCCGAGACGGCGGTACCACAACGGACTTGGTATTGCTGACAGGCTTCCGAGGTTGTTTCTCAGAGCCGCGTGTGCAGCAAGCGGACACGGTTCTCAGGGAAGTGCCTGCCATTTGGGCAGTAACCGATGCTTCAACGGTCGATTCTCTGCCCTTCAACTTGGTGGGGTATTTCACAAACCTCGATACCGGTATCGTTTCGTCGAGAGGTGCCGTTGGCAGCTTGCTGCCAATGGCGGCAAGGGCGGATAAGCCGCCCGTGGCAAATGAATGATACCAGTATCCAAAACTCTGGGATTGCTTGACCTCGACTCGCAGGATGCGATATGCTCTTCCTCCTCGCCCCGCTGGTGGGAAAACGCAATTGAACCACCAGGGAATCGGCAATTAACCGGGACTTGAACGGAAACCGCAAGACGTGATCGTTGACTGTCATACACACACCTGGGAATCGCCCGAGCAGCTTGGCCACGCGGCGACGGAAGCGCGACGGCCCCACCGACTTGGTGATGTGACGGGCTCCACGGACGACGAGAACCGTTGGCCGGACGCCTCACCGGAAAGCCATTTGGCCGCCGCCGCGCCGGTCGACAGAAGCCTCGTGCTAGGTTTCAAGAGCCGCTATCTCGGCGCCGAGATTCCAAACGCATTTGTCTCGGGATATGTGCGGCGCAATCCGGACAAGTTGATTGGCGTGGCCGGCATCGATCCGACCAACCTCCCTGAAGCTTTGGCGGATATCAAGGTCGCACACGACGAACTGGGCATGAAGGCGATTTCCGTTTCACCGGCCGCGCAAGACTTCCACCCCGCCGACAGCCGTGCGATGCAAGTGTTTGGCGAGGCCGCGCGTCAACAGATGCCCGTCTTCCTACATCAGGGCTTTCAATACTGCCTTGCGGGGAAGATGGAGTTTGCCCGCCCCGCGCTCTTGGATGAGGTCGCGCGAGAATTCCCGCAGTTGCGATTGGTGATCGCGCACATGGGCTACCCCTGGGTCGACGAATGTGTCGTGCTCCTCGGAAAGCACGAGAACCTTTTCGCCGACCTGAGTGCGTTGCTACATCGACCTTGGCAGGCCTACAACGCACTGCTTTCGGCATACCACTACGGCGTGATCGACAAGCTCTTGTTCGGAAGCGATTTCCCCTATATGCCGCCCGCCGCGGCGATCGAGTCCATCTATCGCCTGAACCAGCTTGTCACCGGCACGAATCTCCCGACGATCCCCCGGCCTTATCTTGCCGGGATCGTCGAGCGCGATACGCTCGGCCTCTTGGGCATCGAATCCGCCGAAGTCCGCATGTCCGAAGAGAAAGTAGGATTGCTCGACACGAATGAGCAGTAATCACTCAGGGTACCCACGACGAATCTCTTCTCGCCGCCGCCTTGATCGGTTGGCCGGCTTGTATGAGGGGGGGGGTGACGCGATTCATGCCACGTCAGAGATACCATCTTGCCCTACTGCAAATTTGCCTTATGTGCATGGCGATTGGCTTCGTCATGGTCGCCGGCTGTTGCAAGCCAGACACGCGTTTCGACATCCTCTCTTATGCAGATGCGAACAATCCCGAACAGTTCACCGAGCGATATGAGACCGGCGCGTTCTCGGTCGACGCTCAAGGCGGTTGGGATTTCGTGTTCGAGATACCGATGTCGTGCATCGGCCCCGGGACGATGGAGACGCCTTCGGAGGGGTTGGAATCGGCCGCCGCCCCTGCGGCCGATGGCGAATTTGTTGAACAGCCTGTGCGGGAAGACGTCTGGATGGCCCAGTTCCTTCACGTTCACGTCTTCTGGAAACCGAAGCCAGGCACCACCTTTGCCAACAGTTCACAGACCAATGCCAGCATGGAATACTGCCTCGTGACCTCCGGCAACGCCATCTCTTACGAAGGCGCCGGCTTCGTTTCGTTCAAACTGTCCCGCGACGGCCAAACGGCCACAGGCAAGATCGAATCGTCGACCTTGGTGCCTGTTCGCATGCGCAACGAACCGATCGATCTCTTCGGTCCGTGCCGCCTTTCGGGTACGTTTGTGGCAACCGAAGACAAAGGGCGGGTTGTCTCAACCCAACGGCAACTACGAAGGAAGCTAGGTCGTCCCGCAGCTTTACCCGGAAAGTCACCCTATCTCTCTCGCTGATTGCCCTATTGAGCACCCCACCGACACTGTTCCATACCCTGTTTGACGTACTGTTGGCCACCCCGTTTGACGATGATAAACGAGCCGGGTAAGTTGCGCATTCTCGTATAATAAGAGGATCGAGCGGGAGCAATCCGTGTTCCTGAACCGTGTTAAAGCCTCCGTTTGGCATGGGCGTGGCAGGCGGGATCGAGGTGAACATGAGCGAATTCCGGGAGAAATTGTGGGCCCCTTGGCGGATGGAGTACATCCGGTCTATCGTCGAGGAAAACGAGGCCGGCTGTTTCCTTTGCCGGTATCGCGATGCTCCAGAAGATGACGTCGCCAACCATGTCCTCTGGCGGACGAAACTGAGCATGGTCTTGATGAACCGCTTTCCCTACACCAACGGCCATCTCCTCGTCGCCCCGTTGGCAGAAAAGGGCGACCTCGTCGATCTGACTGACGCGGAATTCCAGGACTTGTGGCTGCAGACGCGAAACGCAAAGGTCGTCCTGGATCGCACCGCTTCTCCCAACGGGTTTAACATCGGCGTCAACCTGGGCCTCTGCGCCGGCGCCGGCTTGCCGGGTCACGCGCATGTTCACATCGTGCCCCGATGGACCGGCGACACAAACTTCATGACGGTCCTCGGCGATATCCGAGTGGTGCCTGAGTCTCTGGATCAAACCTATCGCCAGCTTCACGAAACCGCCGTCAAGGAAGGCATTCCGAAAAAAGAGAAGGCCGGGCCAAAATGAGCAACCCGCCCAATAATAGCCCAAGTGAGCCGTCTCGGGACCCAGAGGAGCTAGCCCCCTATGCGGTTCATGATGACGCCTCGGTGGGCCGACTCCACCCTGAGTCAGATACACTGAACGAGTCGCCGTTCGATTTCGATCGACGCCGCATTCTGAATTCCGCGGCGTTCCGACGGTTGATGCACAAGACACAGGTGTTCGTCGCCGACCAGGGTGACCACTTCCGCACGCGACTGACCCACACCCTCGAAGTTGCATCACAAGCCCGGCGGCTCGCCCGACTGCTTCGGCTCAACGCCCGGCTCGCGGGTGCCATCGCCTTGGCACATGATCTCGGACATCCACCGTTTGGCCACGCGGGGGAAACAGGCTTGGCCAAACGAATGGCCGGCCATGGTGGTTTCGAGCACAACCTCCAATCGCTCCGCGTCGTGGATTACCTGGAGCATCCCTACCCGGCGTTTCGAGGCCTGAATCTCAGCTTCGAAGTTCGCGAATCACTCCTCAAGCACACGAGTCGCTACGACAGGCCGGATGGTGACCAAGCGCTCGACGCCCAGACGCAACCTCTGGCGGACATCGGCCCCAACATGCCCCTTGAGGGGCAAATCGTCAACCTCGCCGATGCGATCGCCTACACCCTCCACGACATCGAGGACGGACTGGGTGAAGGGGTCCTAACGGAGGACGCGTTGAACGCGAGTCGACTCTGGAGAGACTCCGCCACACCGATTCGTTCCGCGGATCCCAAGCTGTCGCTCCATGCAGTCCGCCGCCCCATTCTGGACGACATCGCAACCCGACTTTGTAACAATGCGGTAACTACTAGCAACCAAAAGCTTCGTCAGGCGGGGATTACCCGCGTGGAAGAGGTCCGCCAAGCGGGCAACTGTCTGATCACTTTTTCGGACGAAACCCAGGCCGGCGTGGAAGAACTTCAGCAGCTTCTGTTCGATTCGATGTACCGGAATCACCGAATCGTTCGCATGGATTCCAAGGCGAAACGGCTCATCGGAGGCCTGTTTGACGCCTATATTGAGGAGCCGGCCTTACTGCCGGATCGATTCCGCTGCCGTATTCCAGAGCAAGAACTGCACAGGGTCGTCTGCGACTATGTCGCCGGCATGACCGATCGATTCTGCCAGCAGGAGCACCTCCACCTCTACGCGCCGTTTCACTTCGGGTGAACCGGTTGTCTCTCAGAAACTCGCGAGCCTCGGTTCCGATTTATTTGACATAGACGATGCAAACGTTGACAATGTTTAATTCCGGCCCCATAAGAGGTCCTGCGGATATAGTGACGACAACGTTCTAAAAGAGGATGATCACGATGGTGCTGCGACTGGCTTGTTGTGTATCGCTTTTCCTGATTCCCGCGGCGAACGCTTCGGCGAGCCCTGACAACATTCCCCTGCCGGCAATGTACAAAGCAACAGACGCCGATGGCCAAACACAGGCCTCGCAGCAACTATTGGTCGATCGAATCAACTTTGTCCTGGAGATGTATGTTTTATCCCCGGAGCAAAAGGGCAAGGTGCTCCCGCTACTCCAACAACTCGTCCCGGCGCAGGAGCAATATGAAGTCGGTTGCTCTCTCACCCTCCACCGGATGCAACTTGCCTTATCCGTGATCGGA
>CAZTAR010000154.1:0-10049 GCA_964611695.1 uncultured Planctomycetaceae bacterium
GGGCCTGCTCCGCGACTTCAGAGTGATCTTCGATTACCCCCACAAGCGGATCGCCATCCTGCGGCCATCCGAGGCGCGGTCGGCCGACATGCCTTCACGGGACGGGTAGGCATGTTTGCACAACATTCAACATGCTTGCCCGTGACTTCGTCGCGTGGAAGCATGGCACACGGCACTGGCGGGCGAGCCGCCAGTGGCACCCGACACACGGGTCAACAAGTTGACCCATGTCACCCATCGCCGTCTCAGCGGTGAGAACACAGGCGAGACGCCTGTGCCACAATTCTGGGTTAGTTTCTTATTTTTAGGCCACTCCTCCGTGGCTGACAGGTCGGGCTTATTGCGGCATGGTGGTGTAGTCCAATTCTGAACCTAGCACGCTGTGGGGGATCATCCAGATTGCGAACATGAAGAGGGCGGCGACGATGATGCTGGTTCGGGCGTTGCGGTTCTTTCTGATGCGCCAAAAGGCGACGAGCCAGACTAGCATGGCGATCGCGGACTTGTTGTCGGTCAGGTCGTAACCGAATGGGAAGCCGGTCCAGAATTCGCCGAATGCGTACTTCTGGACGATCGGGCCTAGGGTCATGCCGCCGACTAACAGGGAGAGGACGGTTGCGACTGTCATCCAGTAGGTTTGCGGTCCTTTGAAGAGGGCCTCCAGGCCGGCGCGGGCGGCGAACAACATGGCCAGGACCATGCCGAGGATGTGCGGATGGAGCGCCCAGCCGGGGACGGGGCCTTTGAAGCGGATGGTGACCGGTTCCTGGGTCAACGGCACGGGGGGGCCTTGTGGGGGTATCAGTCGGATGAGGTACATCGCTTTGCCTGCGGGAGGCTGTTTTGGGATTCTTGCTACAAGACAATCGGCATCGCGAGTGAGCGGTTGGTGCTGCCACGCATCGTGACTCCGGTAGCGTTTGAACTCGCAGTCGCCGCCAATCGTTTTGTCGGGAACTTGGATGCGTATTTCCGCATTGTCAGTGCTGTTATGGGTGCGAAGGAGTTTGAACTCGACCTTGGCATCGCCGACTGTGGCATGGCTGCGGACGGGGTAGGTCGGGCCGGTGACGCGTTGGAAGACGGCGGACCCGGCGGTGATCACAAAAGCCAATAGCCACAGCAGGGCGGATCGCATCTTCATTGCAGTTCCCTGTTTCGAAGCCGTCATCCCGTTGGCTGCACTGGGATATTTTATGAGTGAGAATGAGAAAGGAAACGCGTGTTCCGGGCAAGCAGGCAATCGGGGCCGAATAATAGGATTTCCTCCTCAGGAAACCACGATTCGCACTGTTCACTGAGGAGCCTACGCCTATAATTGGGCCGAATGGTCTTGAGGCATGATCCGGCCGGCAGTTCGCTATGCAGGTCGATTTGGAGCAAAGGATGACCCAGGAACCCTGGCTTGAATTACCCGAGCACGTTGTCGCCAAGATCGAAAAGGTTCTTGGAATCCCGCCTTCTGAGTTGGCAAAACACGACTTAGTGAAGCTGATCGAGGATTTGTGTGACACGGCCCTGATGTTTGATCGTGAAGAGGGCGGTGGGAAGCAATCCACTTAGAGCATTTTTTCTTTGAGAGTGCATGCTTCGTTGTGGCGTCGGCCCTCTGTGGCCGACGGGCTGGTAACCAGTTTTCTCGTCCTCCGACAAGTCGAACGCCGGCCGCTTGCTGACGCGCCCGGCTCGGATTGCTTTCGCGAGGTTGTGCTTCCTGCGGCGTTTGACCAGGGGACATCCTTTCATTCCGCGGAAGTTTTCTTCGATATTTTCATTTCGGCATTTCCACGGGCGGTTAGACGCCTAGGGATTGAGGCTCGATCCTGACGTCCGAGCAGAGCCGGTCCGTGATTTCCTGGATTGCCTTTCGGACACAGTTTCGTTCCGGAACAGGTTGGCCGAGGTCCATGGCGGCGGAGAGCGCTTTGTAGTTGTTAGGCAGCAGGCCGAGCACCTTTTTGCCGACGCGTTTTTCCAACGTGTCGGTCGTCACGGTGTGTCCGCCTTTACGGTACCTGTTGATGACGAATTCGAGTTTGTCTCGCGAGAGCCCGTAGTCCGCGAGGGCGTCGGAGAGTCTCACGGCGTTGTGGACGCCTGCGAAGCTGAGGTTTGCGACGAGGATCAGCTTGTCGCAGGATTCGATGGTGCATCCGGTGATGGCGTCGAGCTTTCGCGGCAGGTCGATCACGACATACGGGTGCAGGGCTCTTGCGGCGCCGATGGTGAGTGCGACGTGCCCTTCGTTCACGGAATCCGCCTGGGAGATGTGTTCCGGTCTGGCGAGAAGACCGACTCCACAGGGCAGTTCGACGATCATGTCTTCGACCAGGAGCTTGTCGATTGTCTGAGCGGCGGCCAGGTCGGCGATGGTGTGTTTGGTTTTGAAGTCCCACATATGGCTGAGCGTTCCGAACTCAAGATCGAGATCGATTGCGGCGGCGCCTTGCGGTGATTTTTTTGCCAGAGCCATGGCGAGGTAGCCGGCCACGGTCGTTGAGCCGGCGCCGCCGGCGCTTCCCATGACGGCGACAGTCAGGCCGTCATGTGTTTGTGAATGGGATTGATTGAGCGCTCTTCTCAGCGCGGCGGCGAGGTCGTGCTCGCGGAGGGGTTTTCTGGTGAGTTGGCAGCACCCTGCACGCTGGGCCATGATCACGCGTTGGACATCGTCGCTCCCGGTGACGCCAATCACGGCGAGCTGGGATCTGATCTCCAGGGCTTGGACGACGATGTCGAGTGCATCGCCGACATCCAGGTCGATGATGAGGGCTGCGATGTCCTCAATGCCGAGGAGTGTGCGTAGTTCGTTCCGATCCGTCGTCGTTCCCATGACGCGGTATTCTAGAAGATTGCATGCATCTGGTAGGTTGATATTGTGGAAGCAGATCTTGCTGCTTTTCATGGCAATATTCCTCTCCGCGTTGTTTGTTTGGCGGTTCTAATCGCCGATTGGAACGGGAGTTTTGCAGGACTCCTGAAAGGCAATCGGGCTTATCAGTGTAAAACTTGCACTTCCTCGTTGTTTCGTCGCCCGATAATCACAGGTCTTCGATTTCTACTCGGACGCGATGTCTTACCTTATGGGGCCGTCCCGTCCTTCCGATATTCAGTTTATAGAGCAAGAGGAGACTGCGTTCGCATGCCCGATGTCAATGTGGAAATCAAGTTTGCGTCACGAGATTATTGGCGCCGATTTTTGAAGCGAGCGGTGGCATTATTGGAAGCGCGTGACGCCAGGAGGTTGGGCAGGCGTTTTCCATTCTCGATGGACGGCAGGGTCATCTTTACTGTGGATGGATGCACGAAGCAAGCTAACATTTCAATCCTGGATGTGAGTGCGACAGGGGTTATGGGGCTCACGAGCGAAAAGCTTCCCGTCAAAGGGGATGTCCGCATTGAAGTCTCGCCGGAAGGCACGATATTCGCATTGCGGGCGCTAACAATTCATAGCAAGCAATCTCTTGGAGGGTTCAAGTCGGGGTTTGAATTGTCCTTTATGGAATAGGCAGAGAATGGTGGGTCACAATAGCAGATTGTTCGTCTGAAGGGCTGGTGAATAGTCGTGAATTTTTTCTTTGTATTGGCGTATGCCGCGTTGAGTCCTTTTTTTCAAGGTTTGCCCGCGGCATGTCTTGAATCCGCCGGGTTCGCGGATACAGAGCCCGTTGTGAGTGCTCGAAGTCCTGCGACGGTGGATGCAACATTATGTGCGGTCGCGGATGAGGATTTAATTGTCTTCGACACTGTGCCGCAACGATCAACTCTGCTTGCGAATGTCGGTAGTCGTCGACAGCATCAGTTTGCCGAGGGCATTAATCAATCCTGTCATTCGCTTTCTGAGGCGACGGCGACATCTTTGTCTGGCAGCTTTCAAAAAAAAATCCGCGCCAATATGGTTTCACCGAATGAAACCAATCATGACGAAACTTCCCCGAGTATGGCGGAACAACAACCAAGTCGGAAAATGATGTGTAACCGGCCAATACGTGTTGCTGAGCCGGTTGCACTTGTGAAATCCGATTCTTACGATGATGACGAAAGTCATTACGTTGATTTTGCGATTTCCAACTTGTCTACACAGCACGAGTTCTCACAGGATGATGATTTTTCAGGTATTCGAGATGAGGTGGACGATAGTCGGCAGGAACCGGCCGAGCCGATAGAAGATTCTGTCCAGCCGGCCATACTTCCGCATGTCGAGTTAGCGGGATCGTCGGCGACTGAACTCCTGTCCGTCGCCGTGCAACGAACACTTGAACTTAATTTCGAAGAGCCAGTCGAACGTGTTGCGATTCAGGACCCTAGCCTGGCGAGTGTTCGCGTCCTCTCCCCAACGCAACTTGCCATCGCGGGCGAGACAACGGGAACGACTCAGTTGACGGTGGATTCCGGTGGAAAAACACAATCTTTTCTTGTTAGCGTTGAGCCCAATCTGGAACTCCTGAGCGAGTTGATTGCATCCGTTGCGCCGCTGGCGGAGGTGGAAATACGGAGTCTAAATGGTTCGATTGTATTGACGGGACGGGTTCCGGACGCTGAGACATCCGCGTTGATCGAGGAGGTTGCTGCGGCCGCCGCCGGCAATGCTCTGATTGCTCATCTTCGGGTGGCCGGTGTTCAGCAGACCATGTTGCGCGTCGTGATTGCTGAAGTGAACAAGGAAGCGTTGCGGGAACTCGGAGTCAATTGGGCGACTGGGGCATCCGACTGGTCTCGGGATTTCTTTTTCGCCAACAACGTGGCAAACCTCAATCCCACGGTGTTTGGCAGTTCTGGAGTACCGAACGTGCTTTCAGGCCAACAGTTGTATTCCGTTGGCGCGACAAGTAACGGTGTCGGCACGAACGTGACGTTTGGTTTTCCTAGGGCCGAGATGCAGGTCTTTCTAAATGCGCTGCGTCAGAACGGATTGGCGAGAACGCTGGCCGAACCTAATCTCGTGGCATACAGCGGACAGACGGCCAGTTTTCTGGCGGGTGGTGAGGTGCCGATTCCTGTTGCCCAGGCCGGGGCGTCCTCCGGTGCGATTACGATCAAATATAAAGAATTCGGTGTTCGTCTTGCTTTTACGCCGACCGTCCTAGGTGGGCAGGTTGTTCGTCTGCACGTCATGTCGGAACTGAGTGAAGCATTGCCGAGTGATCAGTTGGCCGGCGGCTTACCATTATTCACTTTCACGACGCGTCGGGTTGAGTCGACGATTGAATGCGGCAATGGACAAACATTCGTGATTGCCGGTTTACTTCGCGAGAATGTTCGTTCAACCGTCTCGAAAATCCCCGGGCTGGGGGATCTTCCGGTTCTTGGGGCGTTGTTCAGTTCCACCAGTTATCAAAACTCCGAGACGGAGATGATCGTTCTTGTGACTCCTCAGCTTGTGGCGCCGCTCGATCCTCATCAGGTGCTGGATCCTCCCGGTTCGCGAATGACACATCCAACAGATTTCGAGTTATTCAGTTTGGGGCAACTCGAAGGGACGCCCCTTGAGCCAACGTCGAGCTCGGGCATTGACTCCGATGTTGGTTCTGGCGCTGGTTCGGATAAAGCGTTTGATCGTGATGACAGCCGCGAAGACGGAGTTTATGAGTACGGCGGATTATTGGTGGAACCCAGTGATGATGAGGCGGCGTCGGGCCGGTTGACCTCTTGTGAGCGTGATTTGCACGGTTCCTGGGGCTATGAGATCGGTGACGGCGTGTGAATGATACTTTTTGGTTGGGCCGCGAAGGACAAGTGTGGGCCCTGACTGCCAGTTGTATTGTGGAAGACTGTTATTTAGACAATCCATTCTAGGTTGTTACATAATCTGAATTGGCCCCGGTTATACAGTTATTCCATAGGGCGATGATGGACTAATAGAATGAATACGCAGGCATCAACACCTCCGGACGCAGAGATACAGGATGCGACATCCCCACCTCCGGCTTCGCTCGATGATTCACTGAGCAACTACCGGATAGTGCGTCAGATCCACGAAGATTCGTCTTGTGTTGTTTACAAGGCGGAAGAGCGGGGTTCACGGAAGGCCGTCATTGTTCGGGTGGGATATCGCGAGGTGTTTGGGCGAGCCAACAGCCTTGTACATTCCACGGATCGCGCGGAGCGGTTGATGTCGATTCGACATTCCGGATTGGCGCCGCTGTTGAAGGTTGATGCCACCCCCGATGGCCATTGGCTATTCGTATCGGAGGCCGTTCGGGGAGTTCCTTTGTTGGAACATGCGAATGGGCTAGGGCTATCGCGGCGGAATCGTGTCGAGCTGTTTATCGAAGTATGCAAGGCCGTTCACGGATTACATCAGCACTGTTTTGTTCATCGCGATTTGCGTCCGTCGAAGATTCTCGTGGATGGCAAATCGAATCCGAAGATTACGGACTTCGCGGTTGCGTCTCTCACCGAGTTTGATGGTCGCTCGTCGGCGGATGTGGCGAAGTCGCAGGGACTCCGTCATTTGTGGTTATACAGGAGTCCCGAGCAGGAGTTTGGCGATGCCGCGAAAGCAGATATTCGCACGGATATCTATACGCTTGGTTTGATCCTTGTCGAGCTGTTGTCCGGCAAAATCCCGGAGAAGTCGGACGATGGCGGCGAGCTTCGATTTTCGGTCGGCGGCGAGTTGCGGGCCATCGCGCGGAAGGCATTGGCGCTTGACCCTGAAGACCGGTATGCGAGCACTCTGACGTTGGCGGAAGACCTCGATAACTACCTTCGCGTTCGTCCGGTTCAGGCGACCTCTGGGGGAAATCTGTACGGCTTTACGAAGATGCTGAGTCGTCGGTGGATGTTTATCGGTACAGCGGGGTTGACTTTGGCGTTGACGTTTTCGTTTGGGTTGGCGAAGTATCGGCTTGCAATGCGCGATGCCGACAATCTCCGCAATGAGCAGGCCGCCGCGCTGACGATCGAGCTTTCGCAACTCCAGTCCGTCGTGACGAAGGCACAAGAGGGAACCAGCCGGTCACGTGAGGCCCTGATTGCGGAACAGGCCGAGCACAATGAGTTGGAGTCCAAGGTAGATGATCTGAGTCGCGAGTTGCGGACTGTGACGGATGCTCGTGATTCACTCAAGACCAAAGTGGATCAACTCAAGGCACGTCCTGATCCGTCGAGTGATTTTGCCGCTTTGTTGGTTGATGTGGTTTCAGGGGATGGTGATCCTCTGCCGACCGGCTCGGCGGATGTTACGGCCTACTTTTTGCGTCGGGCGGCGCAAGTCGGGAAGGACAAACTGGCGGGCTGGCCGGAACAGAAGGCGACATTATTCGAGGGGCTCGTTGGAGCCTACCGGAAACTGGGTCGGCTGGATGAGGCCGCACTGCTCTTGAAGGAAGTGGTCGCATTCAAGCGGTCAAGCCTCGGCCCGGTGAATCGGGAGACGGTGGATTCCACAAACGAACTGGCGATGCTCCTTTACAGTGACGGGCAGTATGAAGAGGCCGAGTTGCTTTGCCAAAGTTTGTACGATTCGAGCCGCAAGTCATTGGGAGAAGGGCACGAACTCACCGCGACGGCCGCGAACAACCTGGCGTTGACATTCAAGGCACAGGACAAGCTCGGCGAGGCAGCGGCGCTTTTCCGTCAGGCGATGGAGACACGTATTCAGAAGCTTGGGCGCGGCGATCTGAAGACGGCCTCTGTGATGTATGAGTTAGCGGGAATTCTCTTCGAGTTAGGCAAGATCACCGAGAGCGAAACACTGTTTCGGGAATCCTTTGGTGTTTTCGAGAAGGAGTTGCCATCGTCGCATTGGAAGCTTGCTTTGGCGGAGAAACGTTTCGCCAGCACACTGATGGCGATGAGCCGATTTGATGAAGCGGAAGAGAGATTGCTTTCATGTTATCGTCGCTGCACTTCGGTGTTTGGCGCGGGGCACACTGAGACACGGGCGGTTGCCGCTCAGTTAACAAAGCTGTACACAGTCTGGGGCAAGGACAACAAGGCCGCCCAGTGGAAGACGAAGTCTTCGCCCTCTGATACGGCCGACACACCTGACGGAGGGGCCTGACAGCGTCGCAACCATGCCCAGCCAGGGTCGAGTGTCTCTTGCGTCCTGCCTGGCACGGTTCTGCAGGAAACGATTGGGACGCCGTTGGTAGATGGCGTGTGCTCCTGTCGGGCGTCCCAGACTCAAGTCAGACAGCCATCCTCCTCATGCTGAACAGTCGGCGGCCATGGTCCGATCATGTTTTGCGGTCTCGAACGCAAAGGCGTTTTGCCGCCCCGCCAGGATCCTGGGTTCTGTCGAACACGATTCGTATCGTCGGCGTTCGCCGATGGCCCCGACCTGCCCCGCCCCTATGCCGCGGTATTCCCAACGCGTTTGAAATCGTGTACAAAGAGGTAAGCCGACAGGCACTGGCCGCCGTAGCTCAGTTGGTAGAGCAGCGGTTTTGTAAACCGCAGGTCGTGGGTTCGAATCCCACCGGTGGCTTTCTCGGCAGGCGATGTCATTCGCTGCCACGACGGGCCTTTCGGCGTCATAAGAACGGCGGCGACCGTTGGTTACGCTCGTCTTGCCGTTGCGGCTTCTGCTCGCTTTGCGGTCAATCGATGACACCGCCGACCGTATCGGTGAACGCCGTTCCACCAAGCTAGACACCAAGCCAGGCACCAAGCCAGCGTCGGTTCCCGTCGCTTCGTTTTCCGCTGTTTCAAAGGTTTCTGTGAGATCCGGGAGCATCTCCAGGGCGTCGATTTGCTCACCGACGACCGTGTGCGAGTAACGGTCCATTGTGAGCGTGATTGTGCTGTGTCGGGCGAGTTGCTGGGCGACCTTGGGATGCACGCCGCTGCGCGCGAGGTTCGTGATGAACGTGTGCCGGAGGGCGTGGAAATCGACGACGTGGCCGGATTGGTCGAGTTTGGAGAGGAAGTCTGACTTCGCTTGCTTGGCTCGCTCTTTCGGCGATCGAAACTGTCTGAGCCACTCCTTGCGAGCCGCGGCCATGTCGGCGTGCAGCATCGCCGCAGTCCGCGTCCATTGTGTGAGCTTCGGAAACAACGGTTGCTTCTGATGTCGGGGATCAGCCCATTGCCGGAGCGCTGCCGCGGTCGAGGATCTCAAGGGGAGGACGTCTTCCCGTCGGCGCTTGCTGTTTTCGGCGTTCAAGGTGATCGTCGGCGGCTTTCCATCATGATCTATACACGCCCAGGTGAGAGATCGCAGCTCTGCAGCACGCAGGCCGGTCTCGACAGCGAGTCGGTAGAGGCGGGCTCGTTCAATACCGCCGATGCCAAACCGATCCGGTCCTGCGGACGTGACCTTCAGGATCCACACGAGTTCATCCGTCGAAAGGGCGCGCCGCTCGTACCGACGGTCCGTTCGAACATTGCCGCCTTTGAGGGACACGAGCGGATCGGACGAGGCACGCCCATCCTGGATCATCCAACGGGTGAATTGTCGGACCGCCTGCAAGTAGAAGTTCGCCGTCTGGACGCTCGTGCCGTTCCGCCGCTTGACAGCGAGAACTGTCTGGATCTTCGACGGCGAAAGGTCGGCCCATAGCTTGAGTCGCGAGTCGTTCAGCAGCCGCTTCGCCCGGCCGTGCACGAGCCCCGCCTGTTTAGATGTGATCCCTCTGGCAAGTAGGGCCTCATGCCACTCTGTCAGATGCTCGGTCAAGGGTCGCTTCAGCTCACGAGTCTGCCGTGTCTCTAGATCCACCTCGCCACGAGCCACCTGGCGTTCCAGTTTGGCTGCCTTCTGCTCAGTTGCTCGTCTATCCGTGAATCCGGGAACGCGTCGCGTCCGCCCCGATACGTCCTGAAACTCGATGTACCACTTTCGAGTCTTGCGAGAAACGGTGTTTCCGCTGGCGTCCTTCTTCGTGTATGTGTGCTTGAAAACGCGTGCCATGCTGCATTACTCCATGCGTGTTTGTCGCCACCGTGGCGCTGGGCGTCTCCCAGCGCAAGCCTCAGGCGGCGGGCGTCAGCAGACAGTCGATGCGAATCAGCGCCTTCTGATGACAATCGATGCAAATCGATGCCAGCCAGCTTCCCAAGCTGGACGTCGTGGGTTCGAATCCCATCGCCCGCTTTTCGGC
>CAZTAR010000155.1:0-9988 GCA_964611695.1 uncultured Planctomycetaceae bacterium
CGACTCGGAGAAGTACAACGCCTGTGTTCCAACATCTGCAACGAAGAAGTGCAGGTAGGTGGTCATGCCATACGCGGGCAGGTCGTAATTGTAAGTGGCTTCGACGGAGAAGGTGATGTCCGAGTCGGATGTGAAGTAGACCCTACCAGAGGAGAGGGACTCTATTAGCGAGCCGCCACCAGCGTCTTCGGCCTGTTGGGAGGCTTGGAAGCCGAAGCTGGCGAAGTCGAGGAGCCAGGAGATGTCGTACTCGGTCTGGGCGGTCGTGTCGCCAATGGCGGCGTAATGAGTGGTTCGGTAGGGAGTATGAGCGAAGTCGGACCTTATGGAGTCTGTCTCCCCGCTGGGCCCGTGATCCACGTATGTGAGCAGGTTCCACGAGGACACCATGAAATCGGCCCTTGCCGTGGAGGGAATGATGCCGGCGAAGAAGATCGCAGCTATTCGGAAGAGGATGGGAAGTTTTATCCGCAAGGTCGCGATTCCTCCAGCGCTTGGCCCAGGCAGCCCTTGGGCTGTGTGTGTGCTTTCCATAATTCTACGTAATCGGTCGAAAATTTTCAAGATATCGGAGGGGTTCAGAGCCGGCGTGGCCAAGATGTGGTTGCCTGATTCCTCTGTTCTCTACCCCATCAGTTCCTCAACCCGCCCCGGTTCCGGGCCGAACTAATAGTGGAATAGACTCCATTCGGCGTCCAACCGGGCGGGGCGATAAAGACTGCCTTGACGACCCTGGCATGACGCGGGATAGAAACAATCAGCAACGCCCGGCTCGACACACGATTCGTTGTGGCGAACCGGGCCGGCAGGCAATCCACATGAGCGTCCCAGTCACCGCGACTTCGTCCACCCCGCATGACCAACAGCAGCGTGGTAGACCGTTTCCCGATTCTCGAAGCCCTATAATGCACGTCGCGATCCTCAACGCCTCGCCGGTTGATCTCCCTGTTCTCCGCCAGTTATTTGACGATGCCGACTGGTGCACGTGCGAACGCGTCGAAATCCCCGACACCAACCGAGAATCGTTCTTCTCACGGTTTGACGTGGCCCTCCTCGTCGATCGAGGAACCAACGGACCCGACAAGCACGGACCGGACTACGAGAAACAGGAGCACCAACTGGAAATGCTGCGACGGAACCGTGTTGGTGTCTTGATCCTGACATCGCGGCCGTGGCGTTTCGCGGGCTATGGGTTTGGAACCGTCTGCCTGCTGCCCGATTCGTCCATCGACAAGACCTACGGCGTGCTGCTCGCATTGTCACGATCACGCCCGGTGATGCGGCTGATCGACAAGCAGGTGGACAACATCCGCCAGATGAGCGAGACGCTGAGCCATCAACACGAAGAAACGCAAAACGAAATGCTCCTGGCGGCAAGGCTTCAAGCCGAGTTCCTGCCGCACGATGTGCCACACTCCGGGCCGATCCGGTTTGAGACGATCTTCCGTCCGTGCAGTTGGGTCAGTGGCGACATCTACGACATCTTCCGGCTGGACGAACATCATTGGGGATTCTATCTGGCCGACGCGGTGGGGCACGGGGTTGCCGCCGGACTCCTGACGATGTATTTCAAGCACGCCATCCGCACCAAGCGAATTGACGGGCATCGATACGAATTGATCCCCCCCTCAGAAGTGATGGCCCAGTTGAACGACCAGTTCGCCTCGCAGGAACTCCCCGACTCACAGTTCATCACCGGCTGGTACGGCGTCATCAACACAACCACGCTCGAACTCCGGTTTGCCGTCGCGGGTCATCCTCCCGCCCTGCTCGTCAAAGCCGACGGCTCGCTCCGGGAGTTGCAGCACCAGCACGGTTGCATCCTGGGGCTCGCCGCGGGACAGGCATACTCTCAGGAATCGGCGCAACTGGAATCCGGCGACCGCATTGTGCTTTACAGTGACGGTCTCGAGCCAATCCTGATTGCCCACCGCAAGCCCATGCCGCAAATGCCGGAGTTTGCCCCTGGAATGCGCGAAGCCTTGCGTTGGCCTCCGGAAGACCTGACACACCACCTTCGATCCAACATCGATTCCGCACCAGGCAGCTTGAGCCAGGCGGACGATGTCTCCGTCGTTGTAATGGATGTCGGCCCGCCGGAAGCACCTCTCGCGGAATGAAACCATTTGCATTTCAGCATGGGGCCGACGAGGAGACCCGTTTATTCACTAACTCCTCGGATGAATGGAAGTCGAACAAGGCGCCTGCTATAATTACTTTGGACCGTGATATGAGGGGTAAACGTCTTGCCACCCAAAACCTGCCTTTTCCATTTCCTTGCGCTGGCCGCTGCCGCAATGACGGCTGTACCGAGCGCCGCACTGCCTTGCCTTGGAATAGCTGGGAAAGGCCTCGGCCCTGAGCGTAATGCCCAATCGGTGTCAGCTTGTTACTGCAACTGCCAAAGCGCCGCCTCGACGACACACGCCTTGCAAGATGATGGCCTGCAACACCGCCGAGGCGAATCGTGCGACTGTCCGCCGTGGTGCCCCGCGCCCTGTGGTATCGGCAAACTCCCTATCCCGCCCATCGAACGGATTGGGCAAGGAGTCGATTTGAAGCCTCTCGGCCTCGCATCCGAACGAGCGATTGTATCACCCCCCGAGGTCGCCCCCCCAAGCACATTCCACCCGCCGCGAATCTGATCAAACGTCTTCCATTCTTTGGCACGAAGTCCGCATCAATCTGCCGTAAACGGTCCGGGTGCGCGTGCCGATGGTCACGCTTGAAATACAGATGACGAAAGGTGGACTCATGACTTCACCGGATCTATCGCTGCTGGCGCGCGAGGACGCAGACGCGCCATCTTCGGCGTGTGCAAACACCAACGTGGTGCCGCCCCAAAAACGCTGGAAGACACGTATCGCGCTCCCGTGCGCGATCCTCCTGACCACAATGCTACTCCTCGGCCTCGCCGCGGGTGAAACCCTTTGGCCAGCAACATCCGTGCAAACGGTGCCGGTAATTGTGAAGGCAAACTTCGATGCGCCACAGCCGGGTAGCGTTGCGGTCCAGGCGCCGGGTTGGGTAGAGGCGGACCCGTTCCCGACAGCAGTCTCGGCACTCGCCGACGGCATTGCGGAAGAGGTGCTGGTGCTTGAAGGCGAGCGCGTCGAGGCAGGCCAGGTCGTCGCGCGCCTCGTCGATGAGGATGCCCGAATCTCCTTGAACATCGCTGAGGCAACACTCGCGGAGCGCCGGGCCGCATTGATGATCGCCCAGGCGCTGTTGCGAGAGGCACAGCAAAACTGGGAACATCCGATCGAACTGACGCGAAAACTGCAAACGTCCGAAGCGCGGCTTGAAGAGAAACGCGCCGAACTGGCGCAGTGGCCGGCCGAACTCGCCCGCGAAGAGGCCCATGCCACGTACCTCCAGGCTGAGTACGAGCGTATCGCACCGCTGCACAAGGAAAACCATGCTAGCGACATTGAACTTGTTAAAGCGAAACAGGCACATCTAGTACAGCAGGCCCAGGTCAAGACGACACGTCGGCGAAAGCCCATCATTGATGCCCAGATTCAGACACTCGATGCACAGGTGCGTGCCGCAAAGGCGAACTTGGAACTCCGCATCGAGGACACAAGGGCAATGGCCGGTGCAATCGCGGCTGTGCAACAAGCCGAAGCCGCGGTCGCCACCGCCGAGGGTGGGCGTGATGAAGCTTCCCTGCGTCTGGAGCGTATGCTGATCCGATCGCCGGTGTGCGGCGTTGTCATGACACGTCTGGTTGAGCCTGGGGCGAAAGTCATGCTCAACACGGACAATCCCCGGTCGGCTCAGGTCGTGCGGCTGTACGATCCTGCTCACCTGCAAGTCCGTGTTGACATCCCGCTGGTGGACGCAACCAAAGTAAGTATTGGGCAGCAAGCCGAGGTGATCGTCGATGTTTTGCCCGACCACACATTCAGAGGACGGGTGACGCGCATCGTCCATGAGGCGGACGTCCAGAAGAACACGCTCCAGGTCAAAGTCGCGATTGAGGATCCCTCACCCGAACTCAAACCCGAAATGTTGGCGCGGGCTCGATTCCTGGCCCCTCCGAGTGCGGATTCCAGCAGTACGACATTCACCGGTCACCGACTGTTCGTGCCTCGCGAGACGCTCTTCAAACGGGATGGACAATCCTATGTCTGGTTGGCCGACCAAGTCGAAAAGGTGGTTCACGCCAAAGTGGTCTCGGTCGGTCGTTTGGAGATTGACGGCTGGGTGGAAATCCTCGATGGCCTTCGAGTGGGAGACCGCGTGGTCATGAGTCCTTTTGAAAACCTTCGCGATGGGAAGCGTATCCGAGCAATGGAGGATTCTCAAAACGGCTAGACGCGCCGTCGGCGGGAATATGGAGCAAAAACATGGCGATGATTGAATGTCACAACCTGACGAGGTCTTACCGGAAAGGCGAAAACACCATCACGCCGCTGGTTGATCTTGATCTCGAAATCGAGCAAGGGGATTTCCTGGCCTTGATGGGGCCATCGGGTAGCGGCAAGACGACGCTTCTGAACTTGATCGCCGGAATCGACAAGCCGACAGCGGGGAGTCTCAAGATCGACCACCACAACCTCGCCACAATGTCATCCGGTCAATTGGCCGCATGGCGAAGGGATTACGTCGGCTATATCTTTCAACTCTACAACCTCGTGCCGACCCTAACCGCATACGAGAACGTCGAACTGTCGGTCCTTCAGCACAAACTCGCCCGCAAGGATCGCCACCGAAAAGTCGCTCTGGCGTTGGAACTCGCCGGCGTGGCAGATCGGCACGATCACTTCCCCCGCCAGCTTTCCGGCGGCCAGGAACAGCGTGTGGCAATCGCACGGGCAATCGTCGCGGACCCCAAGATCCTCGTGGCGGATGAGCCAACCGGTGATCTCGATGCCGGCAGTGCGAGGTCCATCATGTCACTCTTGACGCGATTGAATGACGAACTCGGCAAGACATTGGTCATGGTGACCCACGATGCACATTGCGCGGAGTACGCCCGAAGGACGCTGCACCTTGAGAAAGGTCGGTTGGTCGAAGCGAGTTCACCTGAACGGCTCAACGAGGTCCTCTCATGATCGCGCCAAAGTACATGCTGCTGACGTTGAAACAGGTTTGGCGTGCCAAGTCGCGAAGTCTGTTGACGATTGCAGGCGTGATGATGGCGATGTTCTTGTTCACCGCCGTACAGGCCATGCAGGCCGGGGTGGAAGCAGCCACGACAACACAGGCCGGCGACACGACGCTCGTTGTCTACCGCAAGGACCGATACTGCCCCTTTACCAGCCGGATGCCGCAGTCGTATGAACAGCAAATTCGTGACATCCCCGGCGTTGAGTCCGTGGTCCCCATCAAGATTGTTGTCAGCAATTGCCGAACGAGCCTTGATGTGGTGACGTTTCGAGGCGTGCCTCGGGATGAGTTCGTCCGGGTATTCGTTCCCGGGTTCGAGATCGTGGCTGGCTCGGTGAAGGGTTGGGAACGGCGTGGAGACGCGGCACTCCTCGGCGAAACGCTCGCGGCTCGCCGTGACCTCAAGGTCGACGACCGATTCGAAGCCGCGGGCATCACCGTGTACGTTGCCGGTATCATCCGCTCGCCTGAGCCGCAGGATCAGAATGTCGCCTATGTCCACTTGGATTTTCTACAATACGCCTCGGGCAGCCGCTCCGGAGGTATCGTCACACAGTTTAATGTGCGCGTGAGCGATCCCCGCGCGTTGGAATCCGTTGCCGCGGCCATCGATGAGGAATTCGCCGCTGCACAAGACCCCACGCACACCAGTCCCGAAAAGGCCTTCGTGGCCCGAGCGGCGACCGACGTCATCGAGATCGTCAATTTCATGCGTTGGCTCGGTTTGGGTTGCATCGCCGCCGTGTTGGCACTGGTCGGCAACGCGATTGCGCTTTCCGTTCAAGACCGGATTCGCGAGCATGCAATCCTTCAAACCCTCGGCTACCGCCGTCACCAAATCGCGCGATTCATCATCATGGAAGGTTTGGTGCTGAGTATGGTTGGCGCCGGGATTGGCTGTTTTGCGGCCCTCGTGTTTTTGTCATACAGTTCGCTTGCCCCATCGGTGGAAGGTCTCAGCTTGCCGATCCAGGCAACCCCCTCAGTGTTCGGATGGGGAGTGTTGATTGCCGCCGCGGTGGGTGTCCTGGCAAGCCTCGTGCCCGCGTGGCAGGCATCGAGAAGAGAGATTGTCACCTGTTTCCGAGCCATATAGGGAAAAACGATGGCTTTGCTGCCATTTGAATACGCAGTTCGAAACCTTGGCCGCTCGCGAACGCGGTTAGTGGCAAGCGTGATGGGAAGCGCGCTTGTTGTGCTGCTCGTGCTCGTTGCAGCAGGATTCGTGCGTGGCATGGAGCGCAGCCTGTCGGTCAGTGGAACCACGGACAATGTGCTTTTGCTCGGCGCAGGAAGCGAAGAGAGTGTGGAAAGAAGCCAACTGGACATGAACGTGCCCACGCTTGTCGCAGCCAGCGTCCCCGGCGTGATGAGCAGATTGGGTGTCGATTACATCTCCCCGGAAGTCCACATGTCACTCGTCATGGATATCCCGGACGCCAACATCGAGAATATCCAAACTGTGATACGTGGCGTCACCCCCGCGGCCTTTCTCGTACATCCGCAGGTTCGAATCATCGAGGGCGAATCGCCGCGACCGGGTGAATACGAACTCATGGTAGGCTGCTTGACGGCCACTCGCCTTGGAATCAACGACGACGCCATCGCGATTGGCAAGCAACTCTGGTTCGACGAGCGTGCCTGGACGATCACAGGCCGCTTCGCCGCTCCACAGACAGTGATGGATGCGGAAATCTGGTCCCCCTTGACAGACCTTCAAATCGCGACAAAACGCAACACACTCTCGTGCGTGGTGCTGACACTGGACGAGGCGACCTTCGAGGACGTCTCGATCTGGTGTACACAACGACTCGACCTCGAAATCGTTGCCGTCCGTGAGATCGATTACTACGTCAGTCTCTTGTCCTTCTATCGCCCGGTACGGGCGATGATTTGGGTCACGGCGGCGCTCATCGCCCTGGGCGGTCTGTTCGGCGGGCTCAACACTATGTACTCGGCCTTTGCCGCGCGCGTTCGTGAACTTGGCGCGCTGCAAACCCTCGGTTACCCGCGGTGGTCAATCGTAGTGAGTTTCCTGCAAGAATCATTGCTGGCCACGTCAGCCGGAGGCCTACTCGCAGCCGTACTCGCATTATTGTTATTGGATGGCCTGGCTGTTCGAGTCTCTATGGGGGCGTTCGCGCTGATAATGGACGCGCCTGTTCTCCTGGGAGGTCTCACCGCGGGCTTGGGGCTCGCGGTCATTGGCGTTCTCCCACCACTTTGGCAATGCCTGAGATTACCAATTGTCGAGGCGCTCCGGACCGGCTGAAGGGACAAACACGCCACGAGGTCTTGATCGCGTCACCATGGTTTGATAAGGAATTATAGAAATGACGATACGACAAGCTATTTTGGTTGGATTGGGCACGCTCAGTTTAACGGCCACAGGCTGTGACAAACCCAATGATGGCGGCAATACCGCCAGAACTGCCGTCAATCAAGATGAAGCAGTCGCCCTTCCAGCGGGACTGTTTCTCAACAAAGCGCCAACGGGCGCCAGCGACATCGCAGCCGTCAAGACTGACGTCAAAGCTCAGGGCAACATTGTGGT
Organism: uncultured Planctomycetaceae bacterium; assembly: GCA_964611695.1. GTDB lineage: Bacteria > Planctomycetota > Phycisphaerae > UBA1845 > UTPLA1 > CAZTAR01. The sequence continues at coordinate 7,670 of CAZTAR010000155.1, forward strand.
CAGTGGACGCATTGGTGGACGCGCCAAGCCGTTCGTCGATGGCGCTGCCGTGTTCCTGCTGGCGGACCTGGGTATGAAGCCCTGCAACGAATTACACGGCGACAGATGCAAAACGCCCTGGGACTACTGCTGCGAACCGCGCGACTCGCTCACTGCTAAAACAGCAACCATCCAAGTCATAGGTTCTGACGGGAAGCCACTGCGACTCGGATTGGAGGGTCGGCACGGTCTGCACCCGCTGGCTAAACTTACGATTGCAGGCGAAATAGTCCCCCGCGACGACGTCGGAACACTTGTGATCATTGCTCGAGGAATCCACGCGGCTCCATCGGGCGATTGACGAACGCCCACGGGTGTCACATTGCCTCTGGATCATATCGTCGGGCCGGTCGTGTGGGATGATCCGCAAGCCGGCGCACGAGAACGGCCAGAACTACTGAGGATCGTATCGTTCCCCGGCGATCGACAACTTCGTAGGTGTCGCCAACAGAGTGATAGAAGCGAACGCCGTCACCGAGATGGCCGGAGAGGGTCACCGCGCAAACACCCTGCTTCATAAAGGGGGCGTGATCGCTCGCGGTCCAGGTGGCGATGCCGATCTCTTCGGCAAGTTCATAACCGCTCAGGTCCTTCTTGATTGACATGAGCAAATCGATGATCTCTTCATGCCCGAACGTCGACAGCGACCGCGGACAGCCGGGCATGTCAACATTCACCATCGTAACGATGTCGTCGAGTTCGGCGACGTGCTGCTCAACATAGGCGCGGCTTCCATGAAGTCCGTGCTCTTCGCCCATGAACCAGACAAACCGAACGGTGCGTCTCGGACGCCATCCTTCCAGCGCAAGTTGAGCCATGGCACGGGCTGTTTCCAGAATGGTGGCTGACCCATTGCCGTTGTCAATCGCGCCCTCGGCCAGATGCCAACTGTCCAGGTGCGCGCCGAGAATCACAATCTCGCCGGCGAGCGGGCCGTGACCGGGAATCTCGCCGACCACGTTGTGGGGTGTGGACTGCCATGCGTCGGCCTTGATTTTGACATTGATGCGGATCGTCTCTCCGGCGGTCAACCGTTCGATGAGTTCGCCTCCCGACTTTCCCGGGATGGCGACGCCCGGTTCCTGCCTGGGTTCCGGATGGCACTGCCCAACCCGGGACAGATCCTCAATGGCTGAAATCTGGAGGACACCTGCAACGCCGTGTTCCAGCGCCAGCCTCATTTTCTCAGAGCGATGGCCTTTCCCCTCTTTGACAAGCACAAACTTGCCTTCCAGACGACTCGCAACCTCTTCCAACTCCTGCTCGGTGCCATGTCCAGCGTAGATGAGTTCGGCCGTGATCCCCTCCACCGGGCTGCTGAGGCAGTTACCCAGCGAGATCGCGCCGTCGATCGGGTACGGTGGATCGTCCAACACGGTCACGGTCGTCTCAAGATCGCGCCACGTCAGCATGTCGAAGGGTTCAAGGTGCACATTGTCCAGGCCGTACTCGCGGAGTTTGCCAGCAACGTACCGCTCGGCTTTGTGCCCGTTGTCGGAACCACTGAGACGACCGCCCGGCATGCACAAGGCGCGCAGATTCCGCGAGAACTCGCTGTGCATCATCACCTCGCCGATCAAGCTGCGATCAACCGCCGTCTTATTGCCGATCGGGCCGTGACACCCGGCTGCCAGAAGCAAGCCGACACTCACCACCTTGAGAACAGTTACGGTTCTTTTCCATCGCATCCTCAACTCAATCTCCTTCCAGCGATAACACGCCGAAGCGGCTAGGTCGCACAGTCAAACGACAGCTTGGCTGTGGCTTGCCTCACGTGCTGCACGAACCAGCGAAGCTGAACCGTGCCCCCCTGTTGACTCTCCCATTCTAGGGAGATTGATTGCTCGGTCAAAACAGGGCGCAGGCGCTTCACCATGATCAGCGACAAGTCCGCGATGCTGATTGTCTTCGCAATCTTCGCTTTTTCCGTCGTCAAATTCAGTTCATAAACAGTGCGATCCGGTTACGCTTCTTCAGGTTCGGCCTACTAGAATAGTGATGGTGATCTTTGCCGCACTGGAAAGCTCTGCCCGTGCAACGGGTTTTGAGCACTTCAAGTTTGAGATTGCCATTATCCGAGGCGACGATCCGGGCCGCGCCACCGAAAGGAAGCGGCCGGCATTCGATCTTGTGGGATGTAAGCAATTCGGTCATCCCCGTCGGCCACGGGAGGACGACGCTACCATGCGGAAGTATCGGACTGGCGTTGAACGATCCTCTCTGCTTGACGGACTGGCGATGAAGGATTTTCTCTGCATGGTGGATTCGGTATGATGGATA
>CAZTAR010000156.1:0-9972 GCA_964611695.1 uncultured Planctomycetaceae bacterium
GCCGTTGCCTCACCGGCGAGACGCCGGTGCCACATATCAACGTGAAACGCTATAGTGCTGCGTCACTGCTCGACTGATGGGTGGCACGGTCAAGCGTCTGCTTGGCAGTGGCTTGCCTCACGTGCTGCACGGCCCAGCGGTGCTGGACCGTGCCACCCGGAACCCATCAACCGACCCGTGTGGATGCACTCAGGTTTTTCGATGTTCGTCGGGCATGCCTGCGTGCTTGGCGCGTCGAAGCAGAACAGACATCGCGAAGCCTTGACGACGGTTTCATGATTCGCGAGTAGCGTATCGAGCAAACGAAAGGCGAGGATGAAGGCAAAGAAAGTGGATTGCGACATACTGATCCTCGGCGCCGGTCCGGCCGGTGCCGCCGCCGCCCTTTTCGCAGCTCACAAGGGGCTGAATGTGGCCGTCCTGGATCGCGGCATCAAACACAAGATTGGAACAACCTTCGAATGGATGCATCCTGACGCCCACGTCCTACTCGACAACGTGGGCGTGTCGATCGATGCCATCGCGATCGGCAAGATTGACCGGGTAAGGTTTCTAGATACGCGCGGCGAGAAGGAGGCCCGCGTGTCGATCGACCGGCCCGTGGACATTGTCGACACATGGCAATTGACCCGTACTATTTTGTCAGCCGCCCAAAAGGCCGGCCTGCGAATTATCAACGACGTTGAGGTGGACGCCGTCGACGTGCTTGAGCAGGGCGTTCTTCTCGCGGAGGGTGATGGTACGGCACATGCCGGACGAATCCTGTTGGCCGCGGACGGCTGCGACTCTTTGGTTGCAAAGTCACTGGGCGTCGATCGCGGCGCTGAGTATCGGGCTGGCGAGCGAAACCGCGATGTGATTGTCGAAGCAGTCAAGACGCTTCCATCCTCGACCGTTCAAGATGGCTCGGGCGAACTGACGCTGTCGTTACCCTTGGGAGACTTCCGAACGTTCGAGTATTCGTTTGCAGCAGGCAAACAGCAGGTGACCGGGCTCGTCGCGCGCACGAGTGAAGGACAAAGCCAAGCCGAACTCGATAGATTCATCGCGAACAAGCAGCCGTTGAGAGCAACCGCGACCGTCAAGTCATCCGGCGGCGCGGACCGTGCTGGCGTTCGTTCGTTACCAAGGGGCGTTGCTCTCGACACTGAGACGCACGTTGCCAAGCACAGCCTGTTGATTGGCGATGCCGGCGGCTACGTTTGCGCCCTGAGTCATGAAGGGCTGTATCCGTCCATCTGGTCTGCGAAGCTCGCAGTCGACGTGTGCGAGACGGCGCTCCAGAGCCCACATTGCCAGGATGCGCTGATGGAGTTTGATGCCCGTTGGCGTCAAGAGATGGTGGATTACCTGCGCTTACCGAATGCCGACTTGCGTTTTCTGCTGCCGCTGATTTTTTCGAATGATCGGATGGCCAAGAAACTCGCAAATGCCTTTCTGCTGGGCGAAAACATCTGAGGCGAAAAGGTCCGCAATCCCCAGTGATGTGTTCCCAGTGTTGGCGGGGGAACTCCTCATTTTGAACTACCGCAGCCTTATTGTGGCGGGGAGACCACAACATCTTGTGGTTCCGGAAGCAGAAAAAAAGACCACTTAATGTTATCGGACTCACTGGAGGGCATGTTGTGAATACTGATAGTTCGCCCTATCAACCACTTAGGCCGATAACAGAGAGAAGCTGTAAGGATCGCACGAAGTTTTCCATAAATGCCTTCCACGCAACATGTAGTGGTTGTACTTATGAATCACTGGAGTTTTCACGCGCTCATTCCGATATAGCTTCCGGAGGCATGGAGCACTCGGCCCGAGCATCCGGGCAGTGAGTCCACCAGAACGAGACACGCCATCTCGGACGGATGGAGCCGTTGAACAAGACCGTGGTTGCCTCCGTACAGCTTAGTAACGGCGGCGTGTAAGAATGAGGAATGTAATGAGCGATATCCAAGCAGTTCAAGGATTGGCATCGACCACGACGTTAAGAGAGTTTGCCAAACAGGCCTCTCCCATCTCGAGTTCCGCGGGAACGGGAGAGGCTGTCGATAGTGTCGAAATATCGGAACTGGCATCCTTCCTCAGCCGCTTGGCCGAGTTGCCCGAGGATCGCGCGAGACAGATCGTCAATGTACGCAACCAAATCGCGGAAGGAACCTACATGACAGATGAAAAGCTCGACATCGCGGCGAGTCGACTGATCGAGGATTTCTAAACGGACAATTTGATACCTGGATGAGATATGCAACGCTTCCTCCTTCCGTTGCATTCTCGACTGCCGAAACGAGTTGTGGCCTAGGCCGACTCGTTTCGGCATTTTCATGCGCCCTGCCATCCGCGCTCGGCATCAAGGCGCAGCCAAAAGAAACATGGTTGAACCGGCGACTCGAGCGCATTACAATGTAATACCCTCTCGGCTATGTGATTGCCTGGTACGGCAACACACCGACACACCGTTGGTTGGTGAACTAGAGGAAACTCATGCGAGATAGCGCTCGACCTTGGAAAAGGCCGACAAGCCGGTTCACCCCTTTAGCCATCGCAGGCCGGCGTCGCGCGAGGACTTCGGCGATCTCGATCCACTCGCAACGCCTGCCTCACCTCGGACGATGGCTGATGGTGATGCTCCTGCTGTCACCGCCGGGATGCAAACCATCGGTACCGCCAAACCAGAATACAGCCAGGATCCCGGTGACCGTCAGCATTCCACCGCAGGCCTACTTCGCCTCCCGAATCGGGGGCGAATACGTGGACGTTCAGGTTTTGGTTCGTGCAGGTCAGTCGCCGCACACCTACGACCCGACCCCCAAACAGATGGCGCGACTTGCCCAGAGCCGAATCTTCTTCCGGATCGGTGTTCCGTTTGAAGAGCAACTTCTCGCGAGGATGGGCGATACTTTCGCAGGCCTCGAGGTTGTGGACACGCGCCAAGGAATCAAGCTTCGACCCATCAGCGGGAGCGATCAATGTGACCCCATGCACGATCATGCGCATGATCACGCACACGGCCATGCTCCCACTGATTCTCATACCGACGCCCACGCCGAGACCCACATCGAAGGCGCCTCCGATGCCGTCGCTACGAACACCGAGGGGACGCTCGATCCCCATATCTGGCTATCACCCAAACTAGCCAAGATTCAGGCTCGCACGATCTGCACCGCACTACAATGGATCGACCCACAACACGCCGCCCAGTTCGATCGCAACCTGAAGGCGTTCGAAAACGATCTTGACGAGGTCGATGGGGAGATTGGAAAGTATCTTCGCCCGCTCAGGGGCGAGTCGTTCTGTGTATTTCACCCGGCATTCGGCTACTTCGGGGATGCCTTCGGGCTGGAACAAGTCGCCGTGGAGATTGAAGGACAACAACCGAGCCCAAAACAGCTTGTCGCCCTGATCGACCGCGCCAAGAAGGCCGGCGTCCGATTGATCTTCGTACAGAAACAATTCGGCGCCGGTAGCGCACAGGCCGTAGCGGAAGCGATCGGCGGGGCCGTGGTGCCGCTGGACCCGCTCGCGGAGGATTATATCGCGAACCTGCGAATTATGGCCGAGCATATTGCCAAGGGCCTCCGGCAACAACACAATCACCGCAATCCGGCTGGAACGGACGGTGATTGAGGTATGGCCGCCGCTGCGAAGTGGTTCGTGATATCACCCGCGTTCGGCGCTCAATCCGAGCCCCGAGCGTAAGCGAGCGAATCCAAAGAACCACGGGTCGCCCGCGAAAACCCCGCGTTTGCGCTTCGGGCGCGGATCAGTCCCGTTGCGAGTGTGATAGAGCCGGCGGAGTCATGCTATGACTGCGAGAGGTTGCGCGTGAATGATCAACCGCTGATTCAAGTCGAAGGCGTCGCGTTCTCTTACGGCGGGACTTCGCGCATCCTCGAAGACGTGAGCTTCACCATCGCGGAGCACGACTTCGTATGCATGTTGGGACCCAACGGCGGCGGCAAGACGACCCTTCTCAAGTTACTCCTCGGGCTTCTCGTGCCGGACGAGGGCACGATCCGCGTTTTCGGCGAGCCTCCTGTAAAAGCCCGCCCGGCGATTGGGTATATGCCACAGCATGAGCGACTCGATCCGCAGTTTCCCGTCAGTGTGATGGACGTCGTCCTGATGGGTTGCCTGGGAGGCGGTAGGCTCTTCGGGCCTTATCGCAAGACGGACAAGGAAACTGCCGGCGCGGCTCTCGAAAGCGTGGGGCTGTTTGGGGTGCGATCCAAACCATTTGCCACACTCTCCGGCGGGCAGCGCCAGCGAACGCTCATCGCCCGGGCAATGGCCTGCAGGCCTCGGCTACTGTTGTTGGATGAGCCGACCGCGCATCTCGACCCGAGTGTGCAGGATGATTTCTATCGGCTCTTACACGAGATGAACGAGCAATTGACCTTGCTCCTTGTCTCACACGATGTGGGGTTTGTGTCGCAATACGTCAAGACTGTCGTGTGTGTCAATCGACGGGTCGTTGTGCATCCGACAAGCAAGATTACCGGCGAAGTGATACAGGATATCTACGGACGCGACATGGACATGGTTATGCATGATCACGATCACAGACACGATCATGATCACACGCACAAGCACTGAGCGCGCAAATGACGCCACGCTAATCGCCAAGGAACGGATAACACCTTGTTTGAGTTCTTCGACGCCGTTGTCCAAAGTCAGAACACGTTTCTGAGGTACGCCCTCTTGACGGGCGTGCTTGCCAGTGTCGCGTGCGGTGTAGTCGGGACATACGTCGTGACGCGGCGAATCTCCTACATCGCCGGCGGGATCGCCCACTGTGTTCTCGGCGGCATGGGCGCGGCGCGATATTGTCAGGTGACTTACGGCTGGGAGTGGCTGCATCCGCTCTATGGGGCTGTTGTTGCCGCATTGGCGGCTGCGATGCTGGTCGGCATTGTCAGCCTCCGCGCCAAACAACGCGAAGACACCGTGATTGGGGCGCTTTGGGCAATCGGAATGGCCACCGGCATCCTCTTCATCTCCAAGACGCCGGGCTACAACCAAGACCTGATGAGCTATCTTTTCGGGAACATCCTGATGGTCCGCGCGGAGAATCTCTGGCTCATCACGGTGTTGGACGTGGTCGTGGTCGGGGTGGCCCTACTATGCTACAACCAGTTCCTCGCAGTCTGTTTCGACGAGGAGTTCGCCCGGCTTCGCGGCCTTTGGGTGGAAGGCTACTATCTGCTATTACTGGCCCTGACCGCCTTAACAGTCGTCCTGCTGGTTTCAGTCGTCGGCATCGTCATGGTCATCGCCCTGTTGACACTGCCCGTCGCAGTAGCCGGGCACTTTGCCAAGAGGCTCTGGCAAGTTATGCTCCTCGCAACGGTGTTAAGCATTGTATTCACCACGGGTGGCCTGGTATTCAGCTATGGGCCTGATCTTCCGACTGGTGCGACGACTATAATTTTCGCGGGCTTTGTGTACCTCGTCGTGCTCGGCGTGTCAGGTTTCGTGAGACGCCGGAGTGGATGATTGTGTAGGAATCTATCTCAGGGTCGCGGCGCCACAGGAGGCGATTGTGTCAGGACGGGCTTTCGAAGAGTGCCCGATGATGGAGTAATTGGATGTGGCCCGTGTTGGCTGAAACCCTGAGAATCGTCTATGAGTCGGCCCTCTATCTGTTGTTCGGATTCGCGCTGGCGGGGGTGTTACACGTGGTGCTCAGCCGCGTGCCGCGTTTTGTCCAACTCTTGTCAGGCAAAGGCAGTAAATCGGTCGCGCTAGCGGCCCTGCTCGGAGTTCCACTGCCGCTGTGTTCCTGTAGCGTCGTTCCGGCGGCGATGACGCTTCGGCGAAAGGGCGCAAGCAAAGGCGCGACCGTCTCTTTTCTAATCTCCGTTCCCGAAACGGACATCGTCTCCATCCTGCTGACATACGGGCTGCTCGGTCCGATCATGGCGGTGCTTCGGCCGGCGGCCGCGGTCGTGATAGCAATCGTGACCGGCGTGACAACCAACTTGGTTGACAGATGGTCGGAGGGCGACAGCGAGGCGGGCATAGTTGAGGAGACGGAACCTTCTTCTTCCAGTTGCTGTAGTTGTGACGGAAATTCCGAATCAAAAGGCGACTACAACCCAGACAAGGGCTTCCTCTGGAACGCGCTCAACTACGGATTCGTCCGGTTCTTTGACGACATCATCGGCATGCTCATCCTGGGCATCGTCCTCGGCGGACTTGTCACCGCCCTGTTGCCGGGCTTCGGGCTTGAAAGCCTTGGTAGCGGCTCATTCCTGGCCATGCTCGCCATGGTCGTCGTCGGAATTCCCATGTACGTGTGTGCCTCGGCCTCCACGCCGATTGCCGCAGGCCTGATCCTCAGCGGCCTGAGTCCCGGTGCGGCACTGGTGTTCCTGCTGGTCGGTCCCGCGACGAACCTGGGCAGCCTGTTCGTCCTCGCGAAGCAGTTGGGCCGGACGATCGTTTTCGTCTATCTCTGCTCGATTGCCGTGTTAAGCGTGTCGATGGGACTCTTTCTCGACCGCTTTATCACCGCGAGCGACATCGTCTCACCCTTGGCGGCGGCTACGCATGGTGCGGAAGGCTACAGCCCACTCAAGATCGCCGGCTCGATCCTCCTACTCGTATTGGCTTATTCGAGTTTCCGTCGCAGCGGTCTATTCACATCTGTGGTGCGGCGAGTCGGCCGCGTCACCGGCGTGCAACTCAACCCGGGCCGCACAAAAGTTGGCATCCTGTTTCTGCTTGTTCTCGCCTATGTGTGCAGCGGCTTCTTCATCGTCGGCCCTGGCGAACGGGGCATGAAAACGCAATTCGGCGGCATCGTGGGTCGCAACCTCCAGCCTGGCCTGCACTTTGCTTGGCCCTATCCGATCGGCGGGGCGGACATCGAATCTGTCACACAGATCAAGCAGGTGGAACTAGGTTTCCGGCGTGCACCGACGGGCGAGGCAACGGAGGCCGGTGTTACGGATGAAGAGACGATACGGCTACGCTCGGAATCCTGGATGCTGACAGGGCATGAGGACATCATCGACATCAGGTGGGTCGTGCAATATCGCATCCGTGATTGCGAGGATGGCCGCGACTTGGAACGGTACCTCTATGGAATCGCGAACCCGGAAGCGATGGTGCGATGTGCGGCGGGATCGGCCATTCGTGTTGCCGTCGGACAACGCGGGATCGACACCCTACTCACGACGGCTCGCGGTGAAGTCGAGGTGGATGTCGAGCAACGGCTGCAAGCCTCGCTCGACACTTGCGACGCCGGCATCGTTGTGGTCAAGGTCGGGTTGATCGACGTCCACGCACCGGCGGAGGTTCACACTGCCTTTCGTGATGTGGCCAGCGCCAGCGAAGACAAGATGAAAACCATCAATGTTGCCGAGGAGTTCAGGGAGCGCGCCGTCCTCGAGGCGGAGGGGATGTTCCGAAAACAAATACTCGCGGCTGAAAGCAAAGCCCGGGAACTTGTCGATTACGCAATGGGGCTCGGCACGGCCTTCAAGCAGCGGCGCGAGGCGTATCGATCGAATCCGAGAATCACAAAGCTCCGACTACGCCTTGAGGCGATGGATGTCGTTCTCCCGGGTTTGAAGAAGTACGTTTGCCTCTCCTCCGCCATCAGCAACGGCATTGACCTATGGCTGGTTGAAGGGCGAGCGGAACGCATCAACTTGCCCATGTTCCCGTCGCCGGACGACCGAAGGAACCGCTAGTGCAGCAAACGATTGAGTGTGGCGCCGGCGTCTCGCCGGTGGATGGGAGAAGGGTGATCGCCATTACCTCACCGGCGGGACGCCGGTGCCACAGGGAAGCGTGACATGCTCTAGGTCGTTTAACTTGGGCAGTCATGTGTCCGACCCTGCGTTGGACGCGGCACCGTAGCGTCGGCCCTCTGTGGCCGACGACGAACACCAACAGCCGTTGTCGGTCGACACCCGCGTCGGCCGCCACACTGTTTCTTGACCTGCCCCGGCAGGCGGAGGCTATTTTGATGAAGCCGTTCATCTGGCTCTTGATTCTGGGGATTGCGGGGTTGACCGCATGGTCGATCTTCTTCACGGTTGACGAAACCGAGTACGCCATCGTGACGCGTTTCGGCGACCCGCAACGAACGCTCAAAGAACCCGGCTTGTACGCAAAGTTGCCGTATCCCATCGATAGTGCCGTGCGTTTTGACAAGCGGCTGCTTGTATGCGACATGCCGGGGGCCGACGAGCCGCCGAAGGAGTACCTCACGGAGGACAAGAAGAATATCGAGGTGGCCAGCTATGTTTGTTGGCGGATTAAGGACCCGCAGGTTTTTCTGGAACGTATCGGCACGCGACGGGAGGACGCCGAGGCACGATTGTCGAGCGTTGTGCTCGCCGAACTGGGAACGGCCCTGGGAAGCTATGAGCTGAAAGACCTTCTCTCGACGAACCCGGCGGAGATGAAACTGCCGCAAATCATGAGGGAGATCCGCGAGACGTGTCGTCATCTCGTGACGGACAAAGACGAATACGATTATGGAATCGAGATCGTGGATTTCCGCATCAAGCGGATCAACTTTCCCAAACAGAACCGCAACAGCGTCTTTGATCGGATGCGAGCGGAGCGCAAGCGCATCGCCACCAAGTACCGAAGCGAGGGCGAGAAAGAGGCGACCATCATCCGGGCCGAGGCGAACAAACAGAGACGTCTGATCCTCGCCGATGCCTACAAGCAGGTTCAGGAAACAGAAGGTCTCGCCGATGCAGAAGCCACGCGCCTTTACGCGGAGGCGTACGGACAGGACCCGGAGTTCTACGAATTCCTTCGCACCCTCGAATCCTACGAAAAGTCATTCAGGCAAGGGACCACCATCTTCCTACCGGCGGATTCGCCCTACCTGAAGTGGTTGCGACCTGACGTCGCTGACTCCCCGCCCACGAGTGACATGACGCGCGTGCCGACACCGGCATCCGAAGAATCAGAGGCTCTCGACGGCTCGGCATTGCAGGAGGCGGCTCATGACGCCCAAAAATAATCGTGCGGAGCCGCCTGGCAGGGCTTGGGTGGTGTCGTCAGGTGTCCTCCTGTTGGCATTGGCATTAGCCGTTGTCGTGTGGTTGGCGTCTGGTTTCTACACTGTTGCGCCAGGCGAGACGGGCGTTGTCTTGCGGTTTGGCGGACTACACAAAAGCCGCGCGACTGTGGGGCCAGGTATCCACTACGCACTGCCTTGGCCGATTGACCGGGTATTTACGCCGGACACGAAAAAGGCCCGCCACATTGAAGTCGGGTTTCGCAATCAGGGCGAGTTGTTTACCGAGGAGCGCCGATCCGATGCGCTGACTGGCGACGAGAACATTCTCAAGATCATGATGGTCGTGCAATACAAGATTGCCGACCCCGCCAAGTATCTCTTCGACGCGGAAGAGCCGCACTGGCTGGTCGAGCGTTCGGTCGAGTCCGCCATGAACCAGAGTATCGCGAGCCTGCCTGTAGATGACGTACTCACGACCGCCAAAAACCAGATGCAAATAGAGACAATCGCTTTGGCACAGTCGCTGCTGGATTCCTACGACGCCGGCATCGTTCTACTAGGTGGCAATCTTCAAGAGGTCTCACCGCCCGTGCCGGTTCAGGCGGCATTCAACGACGTCGCCAGCGCCAAGAAGGACTGCGAACGAAAGACAGACGAGGCGCGTGAAGACAAGAGCAAGATTACCCTCTCCGCCGGGGGACAGGCTCAACAGATGCTCAGTGAAGCACAAGCCTACCATGCCGAGCGGATTGCAGTCGCCAAAGGCGACGCGGATCGTTTCCTCAAGCTCCTCGCCGAGTACCGCAATGCGAGGACGGTCACGCGCACCCGGCTCTATGTGGATGCGATGGAACGCATCTTCTCAAGCACAAAAATCATCATCCTCGACGAGTCCGCGGCCGATCGTTCCAAGATCACCATCGTGGAACAGGCAGGCAGTTAGCCCGCATTTCTCACCAGGTGGGGGTAGAAAAGGGCTGCGATCTGTGCGA
>CAZTAR010000157.1:0-9930 GCA_964611695.1 uncultured Planctomycetaceae bacterium
CTTCGCCATTTTGAAGCTCTCTTGCTCAAGCAAACTTTGCCACCCTAGAAAAAAATTGAGGCAATTCTCGCAGGCCTCAAGGTTCGTGAGGTCAACAATTTCCGCGTCGACTATCACGACATCGTCGTCTGGATCAGGGGTGTCGAATCCCGTTCCAGGATGAGTCGTCCACGGCGGAGGAGCCGGCGGTGGCGGCGGTGCTGGAGAACCTCCCCCCGTAATGAGCAGATCCTCCCACGAGAGGATGTTCATGACGATAAACCCGGACACAAACGTTCCGGTTTCCGTTGGAACACCACTCTGCGCAATCCCGATCACGGGCACCGATCCCATGTCGGTGCTGAGGATGCCCGCGGCGTTGTCCAGGGTCTGGAGGCCTTGAGCAAGCAGTTCGTTGTACTGTTCGACTGTAAACCCCGGAATGGTGCCCGCCAACTCCGCGAGATTGACCTCTTCGAACCACGTGCATTCGAAGGAAGCGGGCAGTCCGACATACTCGAGGGAATAAATGCCTTCTCCGGTCATGGTAATGTCCTCACCATTACCGTCGATGACGTGAAAAGCGTATGGATCCCCTTCTGCCGTCCAACTGATCCCAAAGAGATAGCTGAACAGATCGGCCAGCATCGGGGCGTATTCTTCTCCTGTCGTCACCGGGCCCGGCGGCTCTGGTAAGTCTGCAAACACCGGCTGGGCCAAGCTGAGGTTCAGCACCAGCATCACGCAAAGCAAAACCTTCATTGTGTGAATCAAGCGGTCAATTCCCATGCTCATCGCAAGCCTCCTAAAAATGGAACCGAATCCCGCACTACCTCGTGCGGGTACCAAACGCATTGCTTACTGCCTTGCTGATTCACCACCTGCTCTTACCTCATGAATGAGAACAACCATTGCCGAATGGGTGTCCACAAAAACCACAGTAACAAGGAGTCAAACCAATTTCAAGCCTCCACAAAACTTAAAAGTGTCCCCTTTTTTGGCACCTTGGGCCAACAAACTGAACTGTTTATGACTGAATGATTATTTCCGGCTTGGAAAGCCTCTTTTTAGATCGAGATGAGCCTCTCGACATTTCGAACCGTTGTGTTTGTTCAGGGCAACTCGCAAATTGACGGCCGCTCAGCTGTTATTCCATTATTCAAAACGGATAGCCCCTGCATCAGCCACCCGCTCCCAAACGAACACCCCGTGAAGGTATCCCACCGGAATCGTTCCTGCTAATATGCAGTCCAGGCATGCAGAGGGGGGAATGATGCCCTTGTTAATTCAGTCCATCAGTTTCAAGGAGTCGAGCATGTTCCGAAAGCCTTTCGCGTTCCTCGCAATCCTCGGCCTGTTGGCCAGCGCCTCGCAAGCCAATGCCCAAACGAAGGACACATCAGGGAAAGAAACATCCGGTCAAGGTCTCACCTACCCCAAGACGAAAAAGGTGGACCAGGTCGATGACTACCACGGCACGAAGGTGGAAGATCCCTACCGCTGGCTGGAGGATTTGGACTCCGCCGAGACGAAGGCCTGGGTCGACGCCCAAAACAAGGTGTCTTTCGGCTACCTCGAGGCGATCCCTGTGCGCGAGAAACTCAAAGCCAGGCTCACCGAGATGTGGGACTACGAGAAATTTGGCGTGCCCTTCCGTGAGGGCAAACGCTACTTCTTCTCCAAGAACGACGGCCTCCAAAACCAGAGCGTCATCTACACGACGGATTCACTGGACGCCAAGCCGCGCGTTTTGCTCGATCCGAACAAACTCTCCGAGGACGGCACGGTCGCCCTGTCAACCTACAGCATCAGTGACGACGGCAATCTGATGGCCTACGGCGTGTCCGCTGCCGGCTCGGACTGGCAAACCTTCCACGTCCGCGATGTCAAGACGAGCAAAGACCTGTCGGACGAGCTGAAGTGGATCAAGTTTTCCGGCGCATCCTGGACGAAGGACAACAAGGGCTTTTTCTACAGCCGGTACGACGCACCCAAGAAGGGCGAAGAACTCCAGGCAGCCAACTACTTCAACAAGCTCTACTACCACCGCGTGGGCTCCCCGCAATCCGAAGACGTGCTGATCTACGATCGCCCCGATCAGAAGGAGTGGGTACTCGGCAGCCAAGTCACGGAGGACGGCCGGTACCTGATTATCTACGCGACAAAGGGAACGGAACGGAAAAACCGGATTTTCTACAAAGACTTGAAAGCCCAGGACGCGGAGGTTATCCCCCTCCTCGACAAGGCCGACGCGCAGTACGGTCTCATCGAAAATGACGGCCCGATCTTTTGGTTCCGGACCGACCTGGACGCGCCGCTGTCACGCGTCGTCGCCATCGACATCAGACAACCCCAAAAGGCAAACTGGAAAGAGATCATCCCGGAAGCCAAGGAAACGCTTCAAGGCGTAGGCGTACTCAACGACACGTTCGTCTGTTCGTACCTTAAGGATGCCCACACGCAGGTCAAGTTGTTCGACCTCAAAGGGAAGTTCCTGCGGGAAGTGGAACTCCCGGGCATCGGCAGCGCGGGCGGATTCGGAGGAAAGCGAAAGGACACAGAGACCTTCTACGCCTTCACCAGCTTCAACTACCCGACAACGATCTTTCGCTACGACATGGTCACGGGCAAGAGCACGGTCTACAAACGACCGAAAGTCGCCTTCACACCCGGCGACTACGAAACAAAACAGGTCTTCTTCAAAAGCAAGGACGGCACGCGCGTCCCCATGTTCATCACTCACAAGAAAGGCCTGAAGCTCGACGGCAACAACCCAACCTATCTGTACGGCTACGGCGGATTCAACATCTCGCTCCAACCTCGTTTCTCCATCTCCAAAGCTGTCTGGATGGAAATGGGCGGCGTCTATGCAATGGCCAACATCCGCGGCGGCGGCGAGTACGGCAAGGCTTGGCACGATGCCGGCAAGCTGGCCAACAAACAGAATTGCTTCGACGACTTCATCGCGGCCGCCGAGTGGCTCATCAAGAACAAATACACCTGCTCGAAGCGGCTCGCCATCGCCGGTGGGAGCAACGGCGGAACCCTGGTCGGCGCCTGCATGACCCAGCAGCCCGATCTCTTCGGCGCTTGTCTGCCGGCCGTCGGCGTGATGGACATGCTTCGGTTCCAGAACTTCACGATCGGCTGGGCATGGGTCTCGGACTACGGCAGTTCCGACAAACCCGAAGATTTCAAGGTGCAGTACGCCTATTCACCGCTGCACAACCTCAAGCCCGGCACGGCCTATCCGCCAACCCTCATTACCACCAGCGACCACGACGACCGCGTCGTGCCGTCCCACAGTTTCAAGTTCGCGGCTCGCCTGCAGGAATGCCACGTCGGCGATGCGCCCGTGATCATCCGCATCGAAACCCGAGCAGGCCACGGCGCCGGCAAACCGACATGGATGACCATTGAAGAGATCGCGGACGAGTGGGCGTTCCTGGTCAAGGTGTTCGGAATGGAAGGGGTCAAGGCGACGAGCTAGCGCTTCGTGACCAGTCGAATGATGGGTAGTGGTTCACTTTGATAACGATGCCACTGGCAGCTTGCCTGCCAGTGTGGCCCGACCATATTCGATGAGCCGCGGACTTCAGTCCGCGCGGCCGTTCAGTAATGCGGGCGGGTTCTCCACTGGAACTGCCGCGCGGACTGAAGTCAGTGGCTCCACAGTGCCGGATGTCTTCCGACCTTCCACCGTCCCCACGATACCTTCGTTCAGGCTGCCAGAGCGAAAACCCCGCAGATCCAAACACACGTAGCGGAAGCCGATTGAACGGAACTCCTTTTCAATACATGCCCGGTTCTCCGACTTGGCCAGCGTCTCGATCCACTCCTTCGGTACCTCGATGCGTGGCCCAGCCGAGCGACTCCTTGGAGGGATCGGGAGTTGGCGTGGGTTCCTTGTCACGAAGTTTGCTCTGCGCTTCTTCCGAGAGAGGCGTGCCGCACTCGGGGCAGGTACCACTGGTGTTGCCTGTGAGGTTGTAGCTACACTTGACACATTCGGGCGGCCCATGAACGTCACGAACCGCGCGCCGCAACCGAAAGCCCAAGAACGTGAAGAGCCACGAAGGCGCAAACAAAATGGGTATGTAGAGCCCGATACCTGCAGCGGCGACAGCAATCAACACGCCGGCCGCGTAGAGCCCCGGCGTGGCAAGAAAGGTCTTGATCCAGGTGTGCGTCCGATCTGCAAATCGACGCAATAACAACCAAGCAAGGAATGAAGCGAACCAAAGCATCGGGGGGAACAGAAAGAAGGGCATCCAGAGGCCATCACAACCACCTGAACCATCTTGTGCGACCACGCATAACAGGTATGCGGCAACAACGATGCAGAATGCGAGAACGCCAACCCCCATCGAAAGCAACAACTGCCCTGAAATAGATCGACTACGCATGGTAACTAGACGCTCGCGGTGTTCTTGCCTTCTTTCCTCTCATTGCCGGCTTTTCTCTCATCGTTGTTCGCGATCGGAGGTGGAACACCGATGGCTTCGTTCAGGCTTCCAGAGCGGAAACCACGCAGGTCCAGACAGATATAGCGAAAACCGATCGTCTGGAGGGCCGTCTCGATCCGTGTGCGGTTCTCCGACTTGACCAGCGTCTCAATCCACTCCTTCGGAACTTCGATACGAGCAAGTTCACCGTGGTGCCGAACCCGGCAGTCGATGGATACTGGAGGACTCTGTCCGTGGTGAACACCGGCTCGACGCGAGCCCGATTGGTGGGACACCATAAACTCCCTCAAAAACGATTCGGCCTGATCGATCATCCTCATTTTCTCAGGCGTGATCACCTCTCCGTAGGGTACCCGGCTCGACAGACAGGGGCTCGCGGGCTTGTCAGAGGTCGGCAACCCCAACTCGGCGGAAAGAACGCGAATGTCCTGCTTGGCCAGATCGGCATCAACGCAAGGCTCGCGAACACCGTGTTCCTTAGCAGCCAGAAGACCCGGCCGGTAGTCGCCAAGATCGTCCGCGTTGGTGCCGCTGACAATCGCGCCAAAGTCACGGCGGCAACGAATGTCTTCGATCTCCGCATAGAGCGCACTCTTGCAGAAGTAACAACGGTTCGTGGGATTGGCAAGGTAATCGGCGTTGTCGAACTCGCCCGGGTTGATGAGAAGGTGTTCGACGCCGAACGAGTCGGCAAGATCACGAGCCTGTTGGAGATCGGCATCGGGAACGCTTGCGCTTTGACTGGTGACAGCGAGGACATTGTCGGCACCCAGCGTGTCGACAGCGACCTTGAGGACGAAGACGGAATCCACCCCACCACCGTAGGCCACAACCACACGGCCAAGTTCCCGGAGGAGGGCCCGCATTCGATCAAGCTTGTGATGGAGATCGTCGGTCATGTCGCCGGCCCCCAGGGTGATCACTCACGCCTAAGCCTTCGCGGCAGGCTGCTTCGCAAGGGCCAACCGTTTCGCGGAAACGGGTTGTTTCTCTGATGCAGGCTCTGTCGTCGTAGTGGGCTGCTTAACGGTGGCGGGCTTGCCTTCAGCGGGAACATTGGCATCGGACGACGCCTGCGGCTTCGGCTTTGATTTCGCCTTGGTCCGCTTCGGAGTGGGCTTCGCCTTCGAGCCGCCGACCACCTCTTGTCCCCCATTGGGATTGGCAAAGAACGAGCCAATCTCACGCCATCGCTTGTACCGACGCCGGAGTAGGGTATCAGGTCGAGTCCGTTTCAGCTCGCGCAAGGTATCCACAATATAACGCTCGAGATTCGCGGCAGCGGCGGCAGGATCTCGGTGAGCCCCGCCCAACGGTTCCTTGATAATGGCATCCACAAGCTTGAGACGCTTAAGATCCTTAGAGGTAAACTTGAGTGCCTTCGCGGCCGTGGGGGCATGCTCGGCCGATCTCCACAGGATCGCTGCGCAACCTTCCGGCGAAATCACGGAATAATAGGCATGTTCCATGATCGCGACCCGATCGCCGACGCCGATCCCGATAGCGCCCCCAGACCCCCCTTCGCCGATGATCACACAAACAATAGGAGTCCGAAGCCGTGACATCTCGAGAAGGTTCACGGCGATCGCCTGCGAGATACCGCGCTCCTCAGCACCGATGCCGGGATAAGCGCCCGCCGTATCGATCAGCGAGACAACCGGTAAGTTGAACTTCTCCGCCAGCTTCATCTTGGCAAGGGCCTTGCGATATCCCTCGGGGTGAGCCATCCCGAAGCAGTTCTCCAACCGCTCCTTGGTGTCCTTACCCTTACGGTGCCCGACGAACATGCACTTGAGATTGCCGATTCGACCGAAGCCCGTGATGATCGCCTTGTCGTCCCGAAAACACCGATCGCCGTGAAGCTCACAAAAATCCCGAACCATGAGGTTCAGATAGTCAGTCACGAGGGGCCGCTTGGGATGCCGCGCCATCTGAACAACTTCCCAGGGCCCCAGCCGGCTATAAAGTTTCCGCCGTGCCGTGAGGAGTTCAGCCCGGACCGTCCGAATCATGGCGGAATGGTCGCGACCGGTGACGGTCTGGCTTGCTTCGAGTTCTTCAATCTGCCGTTCGATCTTCGCCAGGGGACGCTCGAACTCGAGGTACCCCCCATCGAAGCCGTTAATTCCGTTTGGCGTGGTGCTCATTAAGAACCCAATTAACGCGTAATCGCTTCAACCAACGCATTTACACTCATGCATTCGATGACCTGATAGTCAGCTCTCAGCAGTCAGTGCTCAGCAGTGAATCAACAGTGGTGAGCAGTCCGCGATCAAATTCCAGTCGTTCGTGATCGGCTATGAGCCATCCTCATTCGGAAGACGTAGGGTAGCTAACTGGTGGTAGAGGGACAAGCATGAATTGACCCGGGGGTGCGGTCCGAATACACTCCGCAATGGGTGCAACGTAGAACACAAAAAAGCTAACTGCCTATTCCAAAGACGGTTACGGGACTATCAGCGATCCTCAAACAAATGTCGGAGGTCCCCATGGGGCTGTGCAGAATCCAGGTTTTTCCGAAGGTGGGACAGGGCGATCCGGTGGGACGCCAGGTCGAACGGATGCTTGCCGACTTCGGAATCACGCCGATTGAGTCAGTCAGCAGCGCGAGGCTCTTCACCCTCGAACTGCCCGAATCCGAATCTGATGAGGCCGCGATCATCACGCGAATCGCGCAAGAATTGCTGACCGACCCTGTGTCTGAAGAGTGCCGAATCTTCCGACCTTCACAGCCACCCGCCGACCCCGAAAACACACTGGTCGTCGAAGTGCACTTCAAACCCGGCGTACTCGATTCAGTGGCCGACTCGACAAAACTAGCCCTCGCCGACATGGGGATCCATCCAACGAGCATCCGAACTGCCCGACGTTTCGAAATCCGCCCTCGCCCCAATGAGCAGGACGTGAAACGGATACTTCGCCTTGTCGGCAACGATTGCGTCGAAAACGTCGTGGTCGGAAGCATGCCGATCCAACCGGCCCCCGCCCCACCGCAATACGCCTTTCGCCTTCGGCACATCGCCATGTTGAACCTGGACGACCCGGCCTTGGAACGGCTCAGTCGCGAGGGCCATCTGTTTCTCTCACTGGAAGAAATGCGGACCATCCGAGACCACTATCAGGCTCAGCAGCGTGACCCGACAGACCTCGAACTCGAAACACTCGCCCAAACCTGGTCCGAACACTGCATCCACAAAACACTCAAAGCCTCCATCGAATATCACGGGGCTCCGTTTCCCGCCGACAACGCAAAGCCCATCGAAGACAAGCCCTACGTCAAGAGGTACGACAACCTACTCAAAGAAACGATCGCCCAGGCAACGGCGGAGTTAATGAAGCAGGGTCGGGGACCGGAGTGCCTCTCGGTCTTCGAGGACAATGCCGGCATCATCGGCTTCGACGATGTGGACGGGATCGCGTTCAAAGTGGAAACGCACAACCACCCCTCGGCGATTGAACCCTACGGCGGCTCGGCGACCGGAATCGGCGGCGTCATTCGGGATATCCTTGGCTGCGGCCTCGGCGCCAAACCGATCGCAAACACCGACGTGTTTTGCGTCGGGCCGGCGGATTGGCCGGTGGACTCGGTGCCGCGCGGCGTGATCCACCCAAAGTCGATCCTCAAAGGAATCGTCGCCGGCGTGCGCGACTATGGAAACCGGATGGGCATTCCCACGGTGAACGGTGCGATTTGTTTTGACCCGCGCTACCTCGGCAACCCGCTGGTGTATTGCGGCTGCGCAGGACTGATCCCGCGAGATCGGATCGACAAAGACGCAAGACCCGGAGATGTCATCGTCCTGATGGGCGGTCGAACCGGGCGTGACGGCATCCACGGCGCGACCTTCAGCAGTGCCGAGTTGACTGACACTCACGAAGACGAATTCGCCCACGCGGTCCAAATCGGCGGTCCCATCGAAGAGAAAAAAGTCCTCGACATCCTACTCCAGGCTCGCGACTATCCGTGTGAAGTGTCTTCCGATTCGCAGCCGCCAATCGCCAATCACCGCTGCCTGTACTCGGCAGTAACGGATTGTGGCGCAGGGGGACTCTCTTCAGCGGTGGGCGAAATGGCGGAAAAAACCGGCGCGGAGGTCGATCTGGAACGTGTCCCTCTGAAGTATGCCGGCCTGCGGTACGACGAAATCTGGATATCAGAAGCGCAAGAGCGAATGGTGTTCGCCGTCCCGCCGGAGAATGTGGAGACGCTGCTCGCCCTGGCGGCCGGCGAGGATGTCGAGGCGACGGTCATCGGTAGCTTCACGGACACCGGCCGCCTCCTCATCCGATACAAGGGCAAGGAAGTGGGCAATCTCGACTTGTCCTTCCTCCACAACGGCGTACCCAAAACGCGCCGAGTCGCCGAGTGGTATCCCGCGGACGCCTCATCGATCCCCGATGACGGACCTCACCCTGTAGCGTCGGCCCACCGTGGCCGACGAGGAACACAAACGCTCCGCGACGACCAAGATGGACATCGGCCGGTACAAAATCCGCCGGTCGCGGACGCCCGCGACTATCCCGCCCTTCTCAAACAACGCCTCTCCAATCCAAACACCGCCTCAAAGCATTGGGTGATTCGCCAATACGATCACGAAGTCCAAGCCGGCTCGGTCGTCAAACCGCTCGTCGGCAACCATGACGGCCCCTCGGATGCGGCGGTGGTCCGGCCAAAACTCGGATCGAATCGGGGAATCGCGATTGGCTGCGGCATGGCGCCACACCTTGCGGATGTGGACCCTTATTGGATGGCCGTTGCGGCGGTGGACGAAGCGCTCCGGAATGTGACCTGCGTGGGCGGCGACCCGAGCAAAACGGCAATCCTCGACAACTTCTGCTGGCCGCGCGTGGACGATGCCCGCCGCCTCGGCGCCCTGGTTCGAGCTTGTCAGGCGTGCCACGACGTCGCGCTGGCATACGGCCTCCCGTTCATCAGCGGCAAAGACTCACTCAATAACCAGTTCGCCATGGACCCTGCCGACGCCAAGATGGTGCAAGACCTCATAGCCAATCCTCAATCATCAATCGACAATCACCAATCATCCAATCGCCTCGCCATTCCCTACACCCTGCTGGTTTCCGCTATCTCCGTGATAGAAGACGTCGGCCGGTGCATCACAGCCGCACCCCAAGCCATCAATGGCAAAGCAACACTCTTCTTTGTCGGTTTCGATTGGACGCAATGGGAGGATGCGGACCTCGGCCGGCTCGCGGCCTTACACAAATCGGTCGCCGATTTGATTCAGTCCGGCACAGTGCTGTCAATGCACGATTGCAGCGACGGCGGCCTCGCAACGGCCGTCGCCGAGATGAGCATCGCAACACACCTCGAAGCGCGGCAATGTGTATACGAAGAAGGTCTGCTATCCGACCCATTCGCCGAACCGATTTGCGGATATGTCCTCGAAGCGGCCGATGGCGACGCGCTTCGTTCGATGATCGACGCACCCTACGCCATCGTCCAAACCCTCGCGGTCTTGAATCA
>CAZTAR010000158.1:0-9924 GCA_964611695.1 uncultured Planctomycetaceae bacterium
GGCGAGACGCCTGTGCCACAGAAACCGTAACCCAGTGAACCCGAAAAAAGAAGGTTGACGCAGCACTAGGGGCCTTTTAGGTTGGGCGTACATGCTCTATTGTCGCGTCGCCCGCCCGTGGCCGACGTGGATGACCAGTGTGCAAGCCGCCCACCCAGTCGAACGCTGACTGCTTGCGAACGAGCGCGGCGCTGTTCACCATTGCGGAGGATGCCATCATGCACCTAAGATGCTCTATCGCAGTTTTTGAGAGAACGTAGCACCCTACGATGTTGGGAATATATTGGTCTTATTGAAGTTAACATAGTCAAGGACACATTTGACAACCATCAGGAACCCATGGATTGCGATCCATGGGCTTGTAGGTTTTCTCATTGGCCATTCAAAGATCAGTAATCACCTTTCTCAGTACTGGAATGGTCGTAGGAAGCCTATTTATTCCCAGTCGAGACTTTCGTGTCGGACGTCAATCGTAAATGGGTTGCCTCGGCCGACAGGGGTGTCGGCCGCTACGAATTTGGTGAAATGGCCAGTGTGTCACCCGAGGCGAAAAATGATTCAGTGCAGCGAATGTGAGTTTTTCAACCAGGCGGGGGGCGGGCGGCTTGGATTCAAATGCGACGCTTTTTCCACGATCAAAGAGCCGGAGTGCCTGATGAAATGGCAGATCCTTCGTACTGCCGAGATGTCACAAAAGCTCGACAGGATGATTACCGCTTATGAAGCGACCCTGGCAATCTATCGCCGGCTCCAACCGCTTCAGGAAAAGATGTTTCGGCATATGGAGCGGGAGATCGACGAAGCGGATGAGGCCGACACGTGGAAGTTTGACGGGGAATTCGACGACACAGATCAAGACGATGATGATGCTTCCGACGATGGGAATATGGGGCCGTACACGCGATAATCGGTTTGCGCACAAAACGCTGAGGGATATGCCGACGGGCACCACCCGTTTGTTCGCCCTCATACAAAGTGGAACGCTGACCGCTTGCTGACGCGCGCGGCGGTGATCAGGACGTCCGCAAGCGGTAAACGTTCGACTATGTGGTGGGCGAACAAGCTAGTAAACCCCGTCGGCCACGGGGGGCCGACGCTACCACGAAACATGCAATCTCAAGATTCAAATTCTCTAGAAAGCATCGGCGCCGGTGAGTTGGGCGCCGACGATGAGTTCGTGGACCGTTTCGGCACCTTCGTAGGTAATCACGCTTTCCAGGTTTAGCATGTGCCGGATGGGGCTGCACTCGATGCTGATTCCGCCTGCGCCAAGAATATCGCGGGCATCTCGGGCGACATCAAGGGCCATGCGGCAGTTGTTCCACTTCGCAAGTGATATCTGCGAGGCATGCGCCGCGCCTTGATCCTTGAGTCTGCCGAGTTGCAGCACGAGCAACTGAGCTGTCGTGATTCGCCGGCACATTTCGGCCAGTCTGCGTTGGATCGTTTGTTTGTGCGATAGCGGTGTTTTGAAGAGCACACGTATCTTGCTGAACTCGAGCGCTTCTTTGAAACAGGCTATGGCAGCGCCGATCACACCCCAGGCAATGCCGTATCTCGCCTGGTTCAGACAGTTCAGCGGAGCACGGAGCCCGACGGCTTCCGGTAGGGCTTTTTCGTTCGGAATGCGAACATCGTCGAAGAACAGTTCAGAAGTCACCGATGCGCGCAGCGAGAACTTTCGCAGGATATCGCGCGTGGTGTAGCCCGGCGTTCCCTTCTCGACGAGAAATCCGCGCACGCCGTCATCAGTCCTGGCCCAGACGACTGCGACGTCAGCGAGGGTGCCGTTGGTAATCCACATTTTCGCGCCGTTGAGGACCCAATCGCCGCCTTTGCGCACGGCGTTTGTTTTCATCGCGCCGGGGTCTGATCCGCCGTCGGGCTCGGTGAGTCCGTAGCAGCCGATCTTCTCGCCACGGGCCATGCCAGGCAGCCAGCGTTCTTTCTGTTCGTCGCTGCCGTAGGTGAGGATGGGATACATGCAGAGGCTTCCCTGTACTGAAACGAAGCTTCGCAGGCCGCTATCGCCGCGTTCGAGTTCCTGGCAAATGAGTCCGTAGCAGACTTCATTGAGGCCGGCGCAGTCGTAGCCTTCGTAGTTGCAGCCCAGGACGCCGAGGGCCGCCATCTCCGGCACCAGCTCGACGGGGAATCTGTGATCTTCGAATGCCTGGGCGACGATCGGCAGGACACGTTCGTCAACAAACCGGGCGACGGTATCGCGTACTTGTCGTTCTTCATCGGAGAGCATTGATTCGACGTTCAGGAAGTCTGTCTCGTTGGGTGTTGTCATGTGTTCGGGCTCGCGCATTAATAAGTTGCACATTCCATATGAGTGGTACGGGCATCCTGCCGTGCGGCTACGGGCGGGACGCCCGTATCACCCTTCTATTTCCGGTCAGCGTCATAAGCACTTGTGTTTGAAGGACATTATAGACATACATGGAGTTGTTGGCTGTATGAGAAAGCCGCTAAACGGCAAGCCGTGTTTCGGGCTTACCTTGTTTATGGATGAATCGCCCCGGGAACTACGCTGATGTGGGCCTACTTCTCTTTGAGTTCGAGGGCGCCGGCCCAGTCTTCCGGCGGGGGGAAGGTCTTGAATTCCTGGCACGCGTCGATGTAGCGGCTTGCGCCTGGGTCTTCGACTTTTCTGGCGAGCATTCGGGTAAAGTGCACGATGCAGGCGTCCCATTGTCGTTGTTTGTAGAGTTCGACGCCTGCCTCAAACCGTTCGATGTATGCCTTCTGTTCGTCACTCAGCTCTCCCTTTCGGCAGACTACTTCATACGCGGGGACCGTCTTCGTCTTCCCTTTGACTTGAAGCTCGGCAAGGTATCGGAATTCGTAGTGCTCGGCGACGGCGTCGTGCGTGGGGCCGGAGATCATGATTCGGGTGCCGAAGACTTTGTTGGCGGGTTCGAGGCGGGCGGCCAGGTTCACGACATCGCCGATGACCGTGTAGTCCGCCTTCAGTTCGGAGCCCAGGTCACCGTTTTTGCAGCTTCCACTCGCGAGTCCGACGCGCATCTCGAGACGTTTGAATATTTCACCGGCTGGGTGGCTAGCTTGGGCGCGTTTGAGTTTTTCGAGTTCGTCGAATGCGATAAGGGCGGATTCGCAGGCGACGTGGGGGTGGTCTGTCACGGGATCGACTGAGGCGTTGAAGAAGGCCATGATCCCGTCGCCCATGAATTTGTTGATCAGGCCCCGGGTGGACCAGATTGCGCGACTCATGGATTCGAGGTAGGTGTTGAGGACGTACTGCACGGCCTCCGCATCGGCCTGTTCGGTAATGGTGGTGAAGCCCTTGAGGTCACTGAAGAAGCAGGTGACGTCGCGCGTTTGGACGGACTTGAAGGCCTGGGCGGCTTCGGGGCTCTCGGCGATCTTGGCGGCGATGGCGGGGGAGGTGTATTGCCCCAACTGTTTGGCGAAGAATCTCCGTTCTCTTTCGGCGGTCAGTTGGCGGAAGAGGGTGACGAGGGCCCAGACGACGGCGATCGTGACAAGCGTGCCTGCGAGGGCGATCCAGCGATCGAAGTTCAAGAAAAGGAT
This sequence comes from uncultured Planctomycetaceae bacterium, assembly GCA_964611695.1. GTDB lineage: Bacteria > Planctomycetota > Phycisphaerae > UBA1845 > UTPLA1 > CAZTAR01. Next base: position 3,562 of record CAZTAR010000158.1, read on the forward strand.
GTAGGCATTTAGTAGGGTGTAGGTGAGTATCACAATCAGGGCTGTGAGGAGCGCGAACTTCGGACCGCGGATCGCGGTGACGAGGCTCACCAACGTGCCAAGGGCGATACATAGGAGCAAGTCTATCCAGGGATTCCGGGGGGAGATGAACCTGCGCTGCAAGAATGCATTGAGCACCTGGGCGTGACACATTACACCGGGCGTCCTCGGATCGATGGGGCTGACGACGATGTCGCCTGCGGCCGTCGCGGCGAAGCCGAGGAATACATACTTGCCGTTGAGTTGTCCGGCCACCTCGGCTTCCAGTTTTTTGATCGCCTGGCGAAGGTGTTTGTTGGCGGCTTGATAGTGTGTAATGTCGGTGTCGATGACATCTTTCGCCCAACGGTAGCGTTTTGCTTCTTCCCGGAGTTGTGCATCCGTGGCGAATTCTTCCGTGGGGATTTCTTCCAACTCTTCGCAGGCCAGTTCGACGGCGGAGATTGCGAGTTGTTGATCTTGCTGAATCTCTTTGAGAAGTGCGGCCGCCTCTGTTTCCAAGCGAATGGCATTTCCTTCAGTGGATGAGACTTCGGAGTCAGATGCGCCGCCGTCGGCCACAAGTTGAAGGCGGACCGAGTGCGCTAGTCGTCGCAGTTCGAGTTGCCGGTTGACCTTTGTTCGGTATTGGTTGTCCGCTTGAAGAACGGTGGGGGGGGGCGATGCTTTCGATGTGGGCGAGGAAGCCGATTCATCCTGGCCGCCGACCAGGGTGATCTCGCCTTTGGTGAGGGCAACCACATCGGCAAGGAGGTAGTTGATCGCGGTTTCGTTCGTTTCGATCTCGCGTCGCCTGTCCACGATGGACCAAAGCTTGGCGGCGGAAATGTGAGGGAAGTCTTGACCGGCGCGCCAATGTTTGGCGGTGTTTGTCCATGGGATGATCAGCCTGCCTTGGTCGTCGAGTGGAACGCGGCATGGTTTACCGGTATCCAATGGCGGTACTGTCAGGATGTGATCATCGGAGATCGTCATTCTTGCCGGATCGAGGCCGAGCAAGTCGCATGCGGCCGCGAAGCCGAGGTGCAGGACCGCTCGACCTTTGTAGTTCACGACCACGGGCACACGGCGAACAGCGCCGTCCAGGTCGGGGCTGAAGTTCACGACCGCGATTCGATGGGCCGAATCGGCGAGGAAGAAGTGTGGCGGAACGGCGTCGATCGCACGGTGTAATGTCGTTAGTGTCTCCGCGCTCACGGGGTATGTGGAATTGCGCAGGGCGGCAAGTCCGAGGTGGTGGCGATACGCGGAAAGGACATCGGCCCGATCGGCATTATTCTTTTCTTTCGCATCACGAAGGACTGTTGCCAGGGCGGCGTCTTTCCCAACCAGTGCCTTGCCGGCGTCACACCAAGCGGCGGCAACCAGTTCGCGTGCGGCGTCGGCCTTGACGCCTGCGAGGACGGACGACACTTCGGTCAGTTCGCAATTGAGTTTCTCCGCCAGTTCGACGTCGCTTAGTGTGAAGTCATCGAGCAGGTGGGTTCGCAGGCGGAGACGGAGCAACGCTCGTCGAATTCTGGCGCGCTCTTCGGGGGTGTCGCGCAGTTTGAAGGCATCGATGACATCGTTCGGCGTGTTGTTTCGCTGCGGGTACCACCATGCACGAAGCCGTTGCTCGAAAGGATCTGGCTCGCCAGGCGGCAGGATGTCGAATTGGGCGGCGAGATAGACATTGCCGGCGGAACGGATCGCGGCGGCAAGTTCGAGATCGCCGAAGACATCATTCTCCGCAGAAAGCTGGCCGACGATTTGCACGTCCGGCTCTACATCGGAGAAGGAACCATAACGCGGATGATCAATGAACGGTCGCTCGTACTCGCTGAGCAACAGATCGACAATGATGCACTTTGCCCCGAACTCATCCAACGTGCGGATAATCTCGGCGAGTTGGCTTCGTCGCCAGGGCCATCGGCCGACTTCCTCCAACGCGCCGTCGTCAATATCGACGTGGATAATGGGCGTGTCGGGCTTGAGGTTGTTGCAATGCCTGACGCGCTGATCGAAGAGCGACAATTCGAGATGTTGGCCTGCGTCGAAGATGAAGAACGCGATCGCACATACGACCGTGACGGCTATACCGGTCAACGCGCCATTGAGTTTCGGTCGGTTGCGGATCATTGCGGTTGCTTCGGTGGAAGATGGGCTCCTGTTGGTGCGGTTGGCCACTTTGGCGGGCAACTCTTGTTCCTCGTCGGCCACGGGGGGGCGACGCTACCGTTTTCCTCTCTGGGGTCAAACCGACTTTACGGGTTCCGTCACGACTTCCCGGGGTTTGCCGTCCCGCCACACGCCGGCGGCAGGCAAGCGGGGGCAATGTCCTCCGCTCGGCCGAGGCCCATCCTTGTGCGAATGCCGGCCAGCTTCGCAACTTCTTCGGGGGGGAGGTTTTGAATTCCTCCTAATTGGTGCGCGGTCAACATGACCTGCGCCGCGTGTTCGAGTTTCTCCAGTTTGTACATGGCATCCATCACGCTCTTGCCCACCGTGAGTGAACCGTGCCGATCGAGCACCAAGACGTCGAACTGCTTGATAAGATCGCGAATCACATTGGCGCCTTCATCCGTGCAGGGTGTCGCATAGGCTGTCACCGGCACGTGGCCAAAAGCGATGATGACTTCGGGCAGGGCGCAGGGTGCCATCGAGAGGCCTGCGACGGTGAAGGCCACGGTCAAAGGAGGATGGGCATGTACGATGGCGGTCACGTCCGGCCGTTGCGCGTAGGCGGTGGCATGCATCCAATGCTCGGTGGAAGGTTTACCATGTCCGGAGATGGCGCGGCCCGTGGAGTCGATCAGCACCAGGTCGCCGGGTTCCATCATTCCAAGGCAAGAGCCGCTCGGGGTGATCATGATCAACCCGCCGCCGGCCAGAGCGGAGATGTTGCCATCCGTCCCACCCACCAGTCCGCGCTGATGGATTCTTCGGCCGGCTTCACATATTTCTTTTCTCAGTGTCCAATCGCTTGCCATGTTTGTTCCATTGGACTCGGCGATGCGTCGTGTTTTTAAGTACGCCGTGTTCACAGAACACGGCTCGGTTTTCATTGCTTGGTTCGGTTTTAGTTGTTTGGCTCGTTTTGGCTACTTGCTCGGTGTTGGTTCCTTGTTAATAGGCTTTTTTGATTTTGGCGCCGGGATAGTACGTGGTCAGAATGCGTTGATGATTCCAACCGCGTCGGGCCTTTGTTTCCATACCATACTGACACAGACCCACACCGTGCCCGTAGCCCTTGCCGTTTTTGAATACGAAATCGTCTCCTTTGGTTTCAAGATCAAAGCGAGTCGATTTGATCGTTCGGCCGCCCAGGGAAAGCCGAAAGTCCTCAGCGACCAAGGTGCCGATCGCGCCATCCGCGCCAACGAGTAAGAGGTGGGTGATCCGGCCGTCGGCTCCGCGCTGTTTCGGCTTGATGTCCTGGATCGTCTTCAAGCGGCGGAGACTCGGATAACGGGTGAAGATACGTTTTGTGACTTCCGCTTTGGAAAGGCGGACTGGCCCCCATTGAAAATGGGGCGCGAGGTAGCAGTCCGGACATTGCACATTGCCACACAGCGGAGGGACGCTTGGCGCGTTCGGCCTGAATTGGCTGACGTTTTGCGTGATGCCCCCGCATGTCGAAGAGTAGTATGTGCAGAACAGGTGATCCTCCGTGCCATCGTCCCAGACACAGACCTGCCCCGTTGTTTGCTTGACGGCATCAACCGCGATCTTGTCTTCGCCGCTGACGCCGATGTACATCTGGCTGCCTTCGTGGTCGACGACGTCCCAGATTCGATCTTGGGGTGTATGTTGCATGTTGAAGAGGACGTAGGTGCGTGCGGCGATCGCCTGCGCCTTGAACGACTCGCGATGGAAGTAGCGATGCAGTTCGCCTCGCAACACGCCGCACAAGTATGATTCGACGTCCACCTGGTTGATGAAAAGCAACTTGTCGTCACGACGTTGAATCCGCAATTCACCACGGTAGGTCTTGCTGTTCAGATTGATCGACGCGTCATGTGAGGGGGTCAGAAGAACATCCGAACTGGAGAGGTGTTCACTGCCGAGTTCAATCCCACGGGCGGATCGGGCAGATCGAACGGCCGCGCGTCGGATCGCACCGTGGCGATCGACGAGGATATCACCGGTGACGGCGTCCGTAATTTGAAAGGCCGTGGTCACCGACAGCGTGTCGGGTTCGTTTTTTTTCTCCGTGCCGAGGCGAACTCTTACGAGTCGGTCGACGGAAGGCGGCGTCAGGACCGGCTTTTCGGGGATGAGTCGCCAAGGTCCTTGGTCGGTCAGGTGAAAACAGCCAATGAGCAGAAGCGTCAGGAAACTGAACGCGATTGCCAACTTCGGCATGGGGCCGGCGCGACTGAACCGTAGCCGCACTCGCCGCCAGAGGGTACGCGAAGGAAAAGGCGTAACCATTCCGTCGTTTCGCGGCGCGGTGTCGGCGTGGGAATTCGGCAACAACGCGTTTGCTCCTCGGCCGCGCGGGATAGGAAGTAGCGCGAGAAGTTTGAGGCTTACTGTGAGCCCTTGAGGGAAAGGCCCAAATCAGCAAGGCAACTCTTGATTTCACTTAGTGACGTCTGGCCAAAGTTCCTCGATCCAAGCAACTCCGCTTCCGTTTTCGCGGTGATGTCGCCGATCGAGTTGATTCTCAAGCGTTGGAGACATTTTCTTGATCGGACGGAGAGCCTGAGCATCGAGGCCGGCTTGCTCAACACGTCCAGGTCGCCCTGCGTGGGAGCGGGCGCAGGTGCTTCCGGCGGGGCCTCCGTGGATTCTTCTTCCGTATACTGTCCGAGCGAGAGCCCCTTTTGCGTCAGCATGACCTTGATTTCTTTGAGGGAGGTCTCGCCGAAATTCTTATAGGACAAGAGTTCGACTTCCGTCGTCTTGAGGAGATCGCCCAGCGTGAGGATATTCATCTTCTTGAGGCAATTCCGGCTACGAACGGAGAGTTCAAAATCCGTCACTGGAATATCGAGTACCGCGTTGTGCTTTTCGTCTTCCTTGATTTGCTGTTCATCGATGAACATCTCACACGCCGCGAGAACATCCTTGAGATAGAGCCGGGCCCTGCGATTGTTCGGGTTGACCGCGAGGACGCGACGCAGGCACTTCGCCGCCGCTTGGTACTCGCAACGATCCTCATGATTCACCGCAAGATTGATCAAGGCATCGGCAAAGACGACCGGGAGTTCGGAACAGGTGAGGTACAGGTCCATGGCTCGCTCATCCGAACCATGAAGGTCCAGGAGATAAGCCAGGTGGAACATCACCCAGGGATGCTCCATCTCGAAGTCGAGCGCTTCTTCATAATGGTTGATGGCTTCCTCGACATCGCCGTGCTCTTGCGAGATTCTGCCTTGAACATAGTGCCACTCCGCGTGCTCTTTGCCGGCGGAGGCTGTCTGTTCCAGGATCTCACGAGCTTTGTCCGGCTGTCGGGACATGAGCAGACATTCGGCTTCATGACATCGAGACGTCACCTGGTCCCAACCTTCACGCGCAGCGTTCTCGAATTGTGCCTGCGCGTCGGCGTACCGTCCCATCTGCCGGTACGCGGTGCCGAGATAGAAACTCCTCTGAGCACAGGGCGCTGCTTTCTCAAGCCACTCGGCCGCGTCGGACGCGTTGTGCAAGAGAAGCTGGCACATCCCGATTTTCATTTCGCGCCCGGACGCCCGCTCGCCGTAATCCTCCACGAGGCCGGCCATCAATTCTCTCATACGATTGATGGATTCGGTATTGGAGAAGGCGAGTTGCTTCAGAGCGTCGTACGTATCGTCGTCAAACGTTTCCTGCTGGAAAATGGTCGCAAGGTCCAAGGTCGTTTCCATGCTGGCAGTGTCTCTCCAAGCTTAATAATCGCGGAGGCTTCAAGGTGCTACTCAGCGGCAGCAAGGCGCACGCGACAACATCGTCGGTGCGAGGCTGCAAATCTACCCCTGATTGGAATCTGTCCGAACCCCGGAGTATACGCATTCAGCATCAGGAGGCAAGTCGCCTATTCAAGGGGAACCCCGGCGGGGTGACTATAGGGCTGGCTTTTGGGCTGGTTCCGGGAGTGGGGCAGGGTTGGGTGACGTGGTGGCAAGCGGGGTGGAGAGAGGTTGCCACACACTGAAGATGAGGTAGCTTTTTCCATGTCGTTTATTGTTTGTGGTCAAAATGGATTATCAAGAGAGGGTAGCGCTTTTTGCACGCTCATGTAGTAGCGGTTGCCCCTGTAGCAGCCAACGCTACTGCCGACCATTGAAGACATTTGACTGTGGGGGACTGTTCGTGGTTCACGTCGGCCACGGGGGGCCGACGCTACTATGGCGT
>CAZTAR010000159.1:0-9891 GCA_964611695.1 uncultured Planctomycetaceae bacterium
CATCGGCGGCATCAGCACATTGTGGTACGCAGTGGAAGCGAACGCTCAGCGGGATAATGCGAAAGATCAGCGAGACATCGCTCGGGCCGAACGGGCGTCTGCCCTGGAATCGCTTGGATTGCTCGAAGAGGCCCTCGCCGGCACCATGCCCTTCGGAAAGGGGAACGAACCAACCGTCAAACAACTACTGGAGAACACCGAGAAGGCGATCCCCGGTAAGCTGGGCAACATGCCAGTCGCTGCGGCGCGGATCCACACCGTCCTTGGCGAGGTGTACTATCGATGGCGAGAGCTTGAGCCCTCCGAGCGCCACCACCGCAAGGCGCTCGCTTTGAGACTTGAGCACCTGGGCAAAGAGCACGCAGACACGCTCGCCACCCTGAACAACCTCGCCGTCACGCTCAAGACCATGGACCGCTTCGAGGAAGCCGAGAAGCTGCAAACACAATCACTGAAAGGCAGAACCCGTCTTTTTGGAAAAGACGACTTTCGGACAGTCACCAGCCTGAACAACCTAGCCTCAGTGCTACTTTCGCAGGGAAGGTTGGATGAGGCGGATTCCCTCTTCCAGGAGACGATTGAGCGTCTCGATCGCACGCTCGGCCCAGCGGACGAACATGCACTGACGGCCCGCATCTGGCGGGGTTTTGTCTTGACCAAGCTCGGCAGGGTCGATCAGGCAGAGGCCGTCCAACGCGCAGCGGTCGAGACCATGCGTTTCCATCCGCCCGGGGATCCAAAGTTCCAGCACGCTGCACTCGACGCCTTGGTTCACACGCTCAAGCGCCAAAACAAGTGGACTGAGACGGCGACCCTCCAGCGTGAGCTCCTGAATCTCATGGCGAAGCCTGGTGGCAAGAGCCACCCGCGCTACAGCCGGGTCGCGTGCCAGCTTGCCATTAGCCTTCAAAAGCTCGGCGAGATCGACGAGGCAGAGAAGACGTTCGAAGATCTGTTGAGCATGCAGCTCAGCATCATAGAGAAGGCCATGCTCCCGGCCAAGACCATTCGCGAGAGTGTGAACGACTGGGCCTATTGCCTTAGCTCGCATCGAGATGGCGAGGTCGCGGTCAAGCAACTTCGCGCATTCGCCCAGCGCGTTCGGGACGAACTCGGTGCAACTCATTGGTTCACCATGATCGCGGATTATTACCTCGCGGTGACAATCGTCAAGGCAGGTGGATCCACTGAAGAAGCCGAGGGCATCCTCCAAGGCATCGCTCGACTCGTCGAGCAACACAAAGACGACGCGAACTACCAGGTGCTGGGAGACCGCGTGCAGAAGTGCTTGGAGGGGCTGTAGGTTATGAAATCGTCTCGGACCCGACACAACGGCGCTTGGGGCATCCACTTCTTGTTGTCGTCTCCATTGAGGGGCGCACCCCGCTTCGCTTGGAGGAGCCTCATGAACCTATTACGCACATCCTCAGTCACGCTGCTGGTAATTCTCGCAATGCTGGCCACGCCGGCCGGCTGCGACAGCACGCCTAACCACTTCGATCGTCACATGGATAGCAACGGATTCTCAATCGCCCATCCCGAAAACTGGCGCAGCACCACCGAAGGTAGCACGGCTGACGTCGCGGTCTTCCGAGCCATCAGCCCAGCCGTGGCGGGCCGTGTGGGCAATGCGAACATGAATGTCATCTCGTTTTCGTTAGAGGCTGGGCTTGAGCTGTCCACAGCTCCCGAGAGTGCTCGGTCGATACGAGAGGATCTCTACTCCGATCTGCAATTGATCGCGGAAGAATGGACCACTCTGGGCGGCGAGCGAGCCTTTTGCTGCGAGTACGTGGGCACTGCGAACCTCTCCCAGGGCTCCATCCGCTTGCACATGATCTGGTACTACGTTATCAATGACGCGCGGGCCTACAACCTCACCCTTGCATCCCCCGCAGATCGAATCGATGAAAACCGTGATGACTTGGAGGCCATCGCGAACAGCTTCAGGTTTGAATCGTAAGCCCGCTGTAACACGCGCACATGAAATCCGTACACTCGCCTGAACACATGACCTCGTAATGGGAGACAGCATCATGACACTACCGCAAGCAGCGATGAAGCACCCCTTGGCACAGGGATCGCGACGACCTACGATCGTCGTCCTTGTCTGCATTCCCTTCCTGGCCACAGTCTGTGGCTGCGGAGAAGCCGGATCGCAGCAGCAACGGTATGAGAAAGCCGCTCGCGCCTTTGCCGTTGTTCTCGCTCCAATTCCCGCCGCAGCCAATGTTAACATGGCGGAGTTCGAGAAAGCCATGAGCGGCTCTGAGGAAGCCCGACACAGGTTTGAGCCGGCCTGTTCCGACGGAGATCGGGCACGTCTCAGCTACACCAAACTGATCGAATGCAGCGAACGCTTGGAGGAAGCCCAGGCTGAATCCAATCGGCTGTTCCACCACATGAAGAATCCCGGAACCGCAAGCGCCAAGAACATGAACAGGCTGATCGCTCGTGTGCCGGAGATCGTCGGGCATGCTCAAGAGTCCTACCAGGAGGCGATGGCAGCCATTGAAGCCGGCAACTGAATGACCGTGTTGACTGAGATGGGTTCCAGTTCGCCTCGTTCCAGACCTATTCACGCATCGCCCCCGGAACAGTCTGACGCGTTCCACAAAACTCTGTGCTCCTTTGCGGCATCTCCCCCGGTTCTCCGCCTTTGATGAATGAACAGAGGCCCAATCACCCCATGCCGGCATCCTCAGCTACATCGCTACCACTGGGGTATTCCGTTGGGCCTCTAAGGTCTGCCGTACGGACCACGAGCCGACAAGCTCCCTTGCGAATAGAAAGGAGAACGCATCATGTTCCGCAAGCCAAAACCAAACCCCTTGCACCGTGTTATTGGAGCGCCCATCCTCGTCATCGGCGTGCTCGCCTCGCTGTTATCAACCGGATTCCAGTGCGACGTAACCGAGATCATCCCGATGCCTTACGGCCCCACCGGGGGTGTCATTACCACACCCACATTCGACGCCTCGGGCTCCACGTTCGACAACGAACCGGCCCTGACGGTCGGCCAGCTTGAGAACCCAGGCTCCAGCTCCGCCGCCGGTCCCGCCTGCTGGTCGGGTCAATTCACGGGGCACATCCACCAGATCGACGGCTTTAGCTACGGCCCGGCCGTCAATGCCACCGTGACCATCATCCAGGATACATCGGGTGAAACCATTGCTACAACAACATCCGGCCACGATGGCTATTACGAGATCTACGCCGCCTGGCCTTGCGGGACATACACGGTTTGCGCGGAACTCGGCGAGTTGGAAGGCAAAAACCCATCCAGTGCCTACATCCATGAAGATCTGGGTTTGTATCCAGGTCGCGAGGTGGTCGTGAACGTGAACATGGATTAGGCGGACGACCAAGCACAATCGCCCTACGACAATACACGGATGCACAACCTACACACCGGAGAATCAAAGATGCAAAAGCACCCGAACATATGGCCTATCGTGTTGTTAGTTGCCGGCGGCAGCTTCGTGATTATAGGAGTGTTGGTAATCACCTCTGCCCGAGACAACTCTCGAAGCGCAGAACAATCCAGAGCCAAGGCCGCGGAAGCCGCTCACATCGGCATAACCCACCAGAGACAGAACGCGAACCGGCTGGAGGGGCCGCGCGAGATCATGATCGCCCTCGAAGATAAAGCGGCCTACCTCGATCACTTGTCTGATGCCAACGACCAAGAGTATTTCGCCGGAACAAGGTCGCGAATCGGGCAATGCCTCGCAGTCTCGGGGGGCTTTCTTGTTCTGATGGCGGTTCGGCGACACCGAAAACGAAAAGCCGAAGGGCCCGCTGTGCAGGGCTTCAGCGAATCACACGCCACGTTTCCGTGAATGTGAATATCTAGTCACGATCTAGCATCGTGGAGTGGTCTTCGTTTGTCGGGCTTTCCACCGATTACGAACCGAAGTTGTCGGCGATCGCCGGCGGACAACTGGCCACACTGCCTGTTGTCGGCGACTCTCCGGCCTACTCGTCGATCTCCCGCAGTACCCCCTAGATGAAGCCGCCCTTGGCCTCGCAATAGTCCAACGAGTCGGTCACACCTTGATCGAGTATTGCCCGCTTGCGAATGACGTAGGCCGCTCGCAAGGTAGCATCGCTCCTTAATCGGTCACGGAACCATAGAAGCTGACGAACCTCCGGGCTGTCCGCCGCCAGCACATGTACGTGCACCTGATACCTGGATCCGCCGTGAGCGATCGTACCCACGCGCATCGGTCAATCCTCGGGGAACGGATCGCGGTGCGATTGACGCTGAAATCCGAGGTCGTCGATCAAGCCCCGTGCCGCCTCAAGGTTCCCCTTCGGGTACAAGGCGGCCAAGTCGACGATGCCTTTCCCCGCACAGCCCGGCACAGCGGTGCTGCCGACGTGCTCGACGCGCATCACAGGCATCCGATCCACCACGGCCGCTTCGACCAGCGCGGCGACCTCCACCGCCCGTGGGTCATGCGACGCGCAGAACGCTTCGGAGCGGTGATATGTCTCGATATGAAGGGGCCTTTGTTCGCTCATGTGGGGGTATTCCTTTCTTCGTTACCTGCGTTGTCTGGAGTCAGCTTATCTGAGGAATCCTCCACGCTCTTGTGCTTCTCGTTATGCTGTGAAGCAACATCCGCGCCTGGCTGTGTCGTGGCAAGCGGTTCACTCGACTCCAGACTTTCCAGCTTCGCTCGCCACTCCGTCGCCTTTGCGTCGTAGCCCTTGCCCGGTTCAGCAGCGTGCCAAGCGTCGAAGACGCCAACCAGCAATTGCACGACCTCGGTCTTCGCCTCGGCATTTGTGCTGGGACTTGCGGTACGGATCTGATAGGCCTTTAGCAGCGATTCCTCAGCCTCCGCATAATGTCCAGTCGAAGCTTGGCACTCACCCAATCGCCAATAACAGGCTGCGATGTGTTCCGGATCACCGTCAATAGCGAAGAGAATTCCCAGGGCCTCGGCGAAGAGGGATTCCGCTTCTGCGGTCTGACCTTGTTGACGAAGAACGATCGCCAGAAAGTGCTTGGTGTTTGCCATAATCCATGTGTCCTTCTCGCCGAGCCTACCCCTTATCTCGATTACCTCACGGAAGAGAGCCGCGCAATCGATGTGCTTCTCCATTTTGAGCGTGGTCCATGCAAGATGTTCCAAGTGTGCGACGAGTGTCTGGGGGGAATGCGGGAAGACCCGCCGTGATCGCTCCACGCACTCCCGACCGAGAGTCTCAGCTTCTTCAAGCAAGCCGCCCTGGTAGAGGCTCATCGTCAGGTAGCCCATCGTCTTTACAGTGAACTCCTCATCCTCTCCCAGATGCTCGCGATAATACGCGAGGCACGTCTTCAATGGAGCGACCGCATCAGCATACTTCTTTGCGGTCATAAGCACTTGGGCAAGGTTGTTCAATGCGTCGATCGTATTCGAATGCGTCTCGCCGAGCTTTGCCCGGCGGATCTCACAAGCCTCCCTCATCTGTCGTTCAGCCAATCCCAACTTGCCCTGGCCCTGGTACTGGAGCGCCAGATTGTTGAGTGCCCAGGCGACAATGACATGATTGTCCCCCCATGCTTGACGAGTGGCTTCGAGGTTTCGCTTGAGAATAAGCATCGCCTCCTCCGAGCGCCCCTGGCGAGCAAGCACTACTGCCAAGTTGTTGCAGGACGCGAGAACCGTGGAGTGCGTCGGCGAGAGCTTGTTTTCGACAATGCCGTACGCTTCTCTGAACGCTCTCTCCGCTTCCGGGAGATTACCGCGGCCATAGTGAACGACTCCCAGACCCACCAAGCACTCGGCAGCCTTCGGATGATCCTCACCAAGCACTCGGCGGCGCATGATCAAGGCCTGACGATAGAGAGGCTCTGCGTTCTTGTAATCTCTTGCCCGTTGCGTGTTCTCGCCCAGGTTGTAGACACACTCGGCCACGCGCGCATTCTCTGGCCCCAGCTCCTCGCGGCAAACCTCCAAGGACTCTCTAAACAGAGATTCCGCTGCCGCGTAGTCCGCCTGCTCCATGCGCACCTCTCCCAAATCCGTCTTGATCCTCGCGACAGCAAGAGCCCTTGTCCCCCTCAGCTCGACTAGATCCTGGAGAGAGTCCTCCAGGAACAATGTGGCCAGGGGATAATCACCTAGTCGCCCATAAATCGCTCCCAAGGTGCCTCGCAATTCGGCTTCGACTTCCGGTTGTTCGGAGAGATCAAAGTCGATTCGTCTCGCAGCGTTATCAAGGATCTCTTGCAACAGTGTAGTGTCACGTTTCCCCGCCACATCGGGATCAACAGAACTCAGAATCGATTTCAAGAAATCGAGCGATAACCGAGCCTTCGATTCCCCTTCTGCCGCCGCGCGCCACCCCGCCATCGCGACTGTCGTGCCGATCACCAGTACGCATGCAACTACTGTTGCACTGGCCACCAACCCTCTATTCCGCCGCACGAACTTCCTCATCCGATACGCCGCGCTCGGTGGCCCTGCCATGACCGGCTCATGCCGCAGGTGTCGCCCGATGTCTGCCCCAAGGCTCGCTGCCGTTTCGTACCGTCGCCCTCGGTCCTTCTCCAGGCACTTCATCACGATCCAATCAAGGTCTCTTCGCAGGCGCCGCGTCAGCGAACACACATCCGTCCGGCGATTACGGGCTAGATCCGTCCCCTTGGTCGTTCTCCGCGTTGAAAGCAACGACAACCGTATGCTTGGCTTGGGTGGATCGTCTTCACGAATGATCCGCTGAATCTCTGCGTCCGCCTGTTTCCGCAATTCCTTTGAACCGAACGGCAGTTCTCCTGACAGAAGCTCGTACAGCAGCACGCCCAGGGAATAGACGTCGGCCCGCGTGTCGATATCCTGATTGGCCGGGTCCACCTGCTCCGGGCTCATGTACTCCGGCGTACCGATGGCTCGTCCATGTTCTGTGCAAGAAGTCTGCTCTGTCTGACGGCGATCTGTGGCCTTGGCAATCCCGAAGTCTATTACCTTCACTGTCGCTCGACCGCCCACAAATTCGATGAGTACGTTGCGTGCTGAAAGGTCTCTATGGATAATTCCCTTTTGGTGGGCATGCTGGACTGCCTCGCAAACCTGCGAGAACAAACTCAACCGCTCTTCAATCGGCAGCCGCTGCTCGTCGCAATGGTCCGTGATCGGCACGCCCAGCACGTATTCCATCACGAAGTAGGGACGTCCCTGTTCCGTCGCACCGGCATCCAAAACCCGAGCGATGTTTGCATGGCTCATCAATGCCAACGCCTGTCGCTCCGTTTCAAACCTAGCGATGACGTTCTTCGTGTCCATACCGACCTTGATCAGTTTCAGTGCAACACGCCGACGAATGGGCTCGGTCTGCTCTGCCTCGTAGACCACACCCATGCCGCCCTCGCCCACTTTGCGAATGATCCTGTACGGCCCTATCTGCTCCGGCTCCGGCACGGGCCCACCCGCTCTCTGAAGATCACTCAGATTCAGGGCATCCCCCAACGCTGGCGATTCCAGGAAACCCGTTGCCGCCTGCCCGTCGGCCAGAAGCCCCTCCACCTCGCGGCGAAGGGTGTCATCGGGACCACACGCCGCATCGAGATACGCGTCCCGGGCCGTTCCCTCCAACTCCCGAGCTTCGAGGTACACTTGCTTGATCTGCTGATATCGCTCCGGCGTCACCGTCGCCTCCCTCAGTAGTTGAATGCCCCGAAGAGCTCGTGATGCCTCTGAACCGAGGCAGTTTCACTTCCCCGCAAGACGCGCGAGCGCCCCACAACCGACCGACACGAACACCAGATGACGGCCCGCCACCACTATCCAGAATACCTCGACGTGCGAGATCTCACAAGGGGGACCGAGCAACCAGGCAGCCAGCCGGGCCGAGGAACCGGGATCGTCGCCCTCCTCTCGCATCCTGTCTTCCCGGCATCCCCCCTTCCCAGCCCGAATCTCCAGTTTCCTATGTCTTCAGATTGCGGTATCCGATGACCCCCTACGCCTTCTTCTTGTGGAGAGCACGGGCTGGACAGCCCTGCTCCCTCGTCCTCACGCCTCGCGACAGAAAGGGAGGAATCACAATGACTAATCAACTTCGCGTTTGTTGCGCTTGGACCGCCATTATGTGTGGCCTGCCGATGGCGATCATGCCGCAAACCGTGCAGGGCCAGACTGGCATCGCCCCCAACAGCTTGTTCTCCACAATCACCGTAATCGACATCTCCGGCTATCCAGAGATCGTCTTCTTCACAACGCTCCAGGACACAGATGGGCGAAACATCGAGGTCTGCGGTGCCGAGGCCTTCTCGCTTCGGTCGTATCACACGAATCTCGGAGCGCTGCGAGATGTGGCCGATCTCGAGGTCACGCTCTTGCCCACCCTCCCCGGAACAGCAATCTCGGTCGTGCTGGTGATGGACACATCAGGCAGTCTGAGGGGAACTGGGATCGAACAATCCAAGGCCGCGGCGCGGGAATTCGTGAATTCGCTCCAGCCACAAGATCGCGCGGCCATCGTGACGTTCGATGATGACGTCAAGCTCCTTCAACCATTCACGAACGACCACAACCTGCTCAATGCTGCCGTCGATCAACAGCGGGCGTCCGGAGATACTTCCTTGTATGACGGCATACTCGAAGGACTCCTGGAGGCCTCCCGCGAACCGGGCAACCGCAACATCATTGTCTTCAGCGATGGCAAAGGAAACGACAGCGTTGCTGACCAAGCTGACGTAATCTCTGAAGCAAAGCGGCTGCTGATCCCCGTTCACACAATCGCTGTCGGCAACAGCGACGAGGAGGAGCTTCGAGATATCGCTCAGGGCACGAACGGCACGTTTCGCGAGGGCGAACTCGGCCGGCTCGGACAGCTCTATATCGAACTGACCACTCAGATCCGCTCTCAGTACCGACTCGTGTTCACCTCTCCGCATGGCGGCGCGGACAGCCTGCACCGTGAACTGCAGTTGCATGTCCAATGCGCGGGCCTCGACACCTACGCGAACACGGGCTATCTCGCGACACCGCCGCTCAGGCTGACGCCCACGACTGCGACAAGTCAACTCATCGAGACGAACCAATCGGTTGCCGCCGGTGCAGACGTGGTTCTAGCAATCACCGTATCCGGCAACCCGTCCGAAGTACGACTGCTCTATCGCCAAGTGGGTACGGACACATTCCAGGAACTCGCGATGACGCTCACGGGGGGAACCATCTATGAACCCGGATTTCCCAGATGACACTTGGGGTGACGTATAATGAGGTGACGATTTCCCCTATGAATACAGGCGAAAACGAACTTCAAACCGCTGAGATCCGGAGAATCCAATGGGTGAAGCACGCAGGGAGGCGTTGCGGGTCGATTTTGACCGCCAGATCAATCTGGAATTTCATGGCGCAGCTATCACCTCTGATGCGGGATTGGTCGCGTATCGCGAACTCGATGAAGCGTTGGGACTGACGGCGGCTGCGCGCGACATGTTCCGTGATCCTCGGCACGGCAAGAACACGCAGCATGAGTTCGTAGGATTGCTGCGGCAGTCGGTGTACAGTCGGCTCGCTGGCTACGAGGACACGAACGACGCGGAGCGGCTGGCGGTTGATCCGGCGATGCGTCATGTGGTTGGGGGACGAGCCAAGGATCGGCAAGCCGCATCAACAAGCCAGATGGGTCGCTTCGAGACGGACATTCTGACGGGACGAAGGAACCGCAAGGTGCTGATGAATCTGCCGGGGATGTGGATTGATCGAGTTCGCGAACGCCGCGCCCTGGACAAGTTGATTCTCGACCTGGACAGTTCAGTCAGCGAGACTTATGGATTCCAGGAAGGGTCGGCGTACAATGGCCACTTTCTATGCAAGTGCTACCACCCCATCTTCTGCTTCAACCACTTGGGCGACCTGGAGCGGGCGTTGCTGCGGAACGGGAATG
>CAZTAR010000160.1:0-9886 GCA_964611695.1 uncultured Planctomycetaceae bacterium
TCGCACAGATCGCAGCCCTTTTCTACCCCCACCTGGTGAGAAATGCGGGCTAGCTGACCGGCACGGCTCTAATCACCACAGGCGACAGATGCTATTTCAACCTTCTCATGCCCTTATGGCATTATTCGGCCTGCGCCGGTAGCGGATAATGGCGCCGGACTTCATTTCTTTTTCCATTTTGATCACAAGGATGGCGGTCAAATCGTGAGCTTCCGGCCTCTCGCACCAACGACCAACGTGCTCCTTGCCCGGAAGCGTCGACGTAATGCAATCCCCTCCACCCCACCGATACTCCGCTGAGCCGGAACGTACATCCAATCGACGCAAGGTTGAAATAACGGGTGGCTTGACGAAAGCGGTTGATTCCGTGAGGCATAGGGGGTAGGGTTTTCGGCTACAGGTTCTGTCTGTTGTTGTGGGCCGAGGGGAAGGAGGTCACGCTGCTAGAGACCATTCTTCTGACCGTTGTCCGCGCAGGATGCTTTTCAAGCGGGCGCATCAGGCTCTTTCGTGCATTGACTTCTCATAGACTCAGCCGCTCGGTTCTCGATTTGAATGGACGTTCAGCCAAACGAGCAGTGTTGTACCATGCCGGTTCTGAACGAAGATATCTTATTGGATAAAGAAGGGGGTAATCGCTGCCTTGCCGCGCTATTCGATTCAACTTCTATCCTAGCCGCCCTGTTAGAACCGAACGGAATTATCATCCGGCTCAATGAAGCCTGTAGCCAAACGTTCACCTGTTCGACCGAAGAATGCCGAGGCAGGGCAATCTGGGACATCCTCCCGTCCGCCAAGGGGGCTCGCGACATCAAAGCAGTGTTCGGCGATTCCGATGCCTCGGATTCTCCCAGGGCGTGTGAGCAGACATGGTGCTCGCGAGATGGTCAGCTCCGACGCGTGATGTGGTCCGCTTTGACGCTGCCAGATGGCCGCGGCAATGTGGAATACCTACTTGGCATTGGCTCGGAGATTCCCCAGAACTCCCGTACAGAGGAAACGCTCTGCGAGTCCGAGCGAAGCTACCGAGATTTCTATGAGAATAGCCGTGACGGCTACAGCTTCGCTGACATCCAAGGCCGGATCACCCAATCGAACCGCGCGTTTCAAGAGATGTTGGGCTACACCTCAGAGGAGTTGCGGCACAAAACTTACCTCGACCTGACATCGGCGAAGTGGCGCGACATGGAGGAACGGATCATCGAGGAGCAGGTCCTCGTCCGCGAGTATTCCGACCTGTACACAAAAGAGTATATCCGGAAAGACGGCACCATCTTTCCAGTCGAGATCCTTGTATCCCTGATCAAAGACAAAGCGGGACAACCGCTCGGCACCTGGGCTTGTATCCGGGATATTACCCAACGCAAGCTCGCCGAAGAAGAAAACGCGAAACTCGAAGCGCATCTGCACCAGTTGCACAAGATCGAGGCGGTCGGCCAGCTTGCCAGCGGAATCGCACACGATTTCAGCAATCTCGTGACGGTGATTATTTCCTGCAACGAACGCCTCAAACGCGTTCTTGGTTCGGATCACCCCGGCGAAGACTTTATTACAGGGATCGATGAAGCCGCGAGACAAGCCTCAATGCTGACCCGGTCGCTTCTGACCTTTAGCGGGGATTGGGTCGTGGAAAGAACGCCGGTCCTTCTCTCCACGGTGATTGAGGAGGGAGCCCAGCTCTTGCGCCGCTTGCTGCCCGCATCAATCAAAGTCATTGTTGAATCACAGCACGACTCCGATATCAGGGTCAGCGCGGACAGCACACAATTGCATCAGGTTCTCCTGAACCTGGCGATCAATGCACGCGATGCAATGCCGGACGGAGGTGTCATCCGAATCTCTCTTTCTCACGCAAACATAGACAAGGATGGCAATATCGTGCCGGCGTCCCCAGGGCAGCCTGACTTCGCCTGTATGGAAGTCACCGACACGGGCTCAGGCATGTCCGAGGAAATCCAGGCAAGCATCTTCGAGCCGTTCTACACGACTAAACCCCGCGGAAGCGGAACGGGCCTCGGACTGACGATCGTCGAAGGCGTCATTAAAAAACACGGCGGACTCATCAAAGTGCGTTCGAAAAAAGGCAAGGGAACAACCTTCAGCATCGCACTACCCTGTCTCAACATCCAGGCGACACAGACGACGGATCGTTCGGGCGACAGAACACCGAGCGGGAACGGCGAACTCGTCCTGATTGCCGAGGACAACGCCCACCTGCGCGGGATCATCGCACTCTCCTTGCAGTCGAAGGGTTATAATGTCGTCTTGGCTGCCGATGGCATCGCGGCCGGCGAATTCCTTGACCGTTTCGGAAACAGAATTCGGGCAATCGTCGCCAACGTCGCCCTCGCCAAGCGAAGCGGAATCGATTGGCTCCGAAGTGTTCGCGAACGTGGAATCGACACCCCCGCGATCGTGATCAACGCCGCGGTACCCGATAAGTTTCAGGATCTATTGGATGATTCGACTATGCTACTGCCGCAGCCTTTTAGGGCAGCGGACCTTGCTACGGCTGTGGCTGAAATGCTTGAGCGAACACCAACAAAATGGGAGGTAGACCCATGAATTCAACGATTACCATTCTCGTCGTCGATGACCATGCGATGGTCCGTTCCATGTTGAAGGATCGGCTGAAATCCGAAACGGATATCGAAGTCGTCGGCTCCGCAAGCGATGCCGACCAGGCCATCACGTTGGCGGGCGAGTTCAAGCCTGACATCATCCTGATGGACATCGACATGCCTGGCATGTTCTGCTTTGATGCCGCAAAGGTTCTCCGCCGTTCCTCGCCCTCCCCACGGATCATCTTTCTCAGCGCGTTTTTCCACGATCGATACATCGAACAGGCCCTCAAGGTCGGCGCCTGGGGCTACATCACCAAGAACCAGCCCGACGACGTTCTCCTCACGGCCATCCGAAACGTCGCCTCGGGAATCGCCTACTTCTCTCCAGAGGTCCAAGCGCGAATCGTCGTGGACGAACGCGGCCCCCGACTCAGTCACGGAACCTGCTCTCGCACGTCGACACTGACGCAGCGCGAACTCGAAGTCCTGCGGCACCTCGCTCGGGGAATGTCCAAGAAGGAAGTCGCCCAGATGATCCACATCAGTGTCAACACCGTGAACCGCCACACGAGCAGCCTGATGAACAAATTGGACATCCACGACCGAGTCGAACTCAGTCGGTTCGCGATTCGTGAAGGCCTTGCCGAAGCCTGAGAGCGAGTCATCGAGGCAATCTGGTCAGCCGGTAAAGTGTCGCGACCGTTCCATGGCGAGGCGGAATTCGTTGCGGTAATCAAACAGCAGGACGAGATACCAGATTCCGAAGACGAGAGACGCAGCGCCCACACCACAGGCCACAATACCGATCCCCGCGAAACCGGCTCCAGGCGTACCGCCTGTGACGCCTCCCAGAATCGCCGCCAACAAGCCGAATACGACCCCGACCGCCATTGTGATGATGAATCCCCACATACATCGCTTCGTGGAAAGTGCCAGCTTCTTGTTCGGAATGCGCAGGGCAAAGCGGCGCATGTACACGAACATCCCGAAGCTGGCCACAATGGAGAGCAGACCCGCCACACCGTTCACGATGTCCACAACGAGGCTATCCGGCAACAACTCACTGATTGGGTCAAGGCAATTCCCGAGAAACGTCGCGGCGGCACAAACGCGCACAACCCGGCGGAGCGTAACCGTATCCTCGTCCATCGAGATCTTGGGTTCCTGCGCCGTAATCAGGAAGGCTGCCAGCAGCTTCAACATCGCTACGGCGATTACGGCGGGGATGAGGTATACCTGGCTGAGACTGATAGCCTGCGTAAAAAGAGCCACCAACAGGACCAGAATAATCGTCGCGACGATATGCCACAATGTCAGCCTGACACCCAACAGAATATGACCCAACCACTTCGGATCGGCGTAGCGCAACATGTTCTCGTGAATCGAGCGGCCGATCGGAGAACCGCACTCGGGACAGACCTTGTTCACCGTCAACCCGCGGAGGTTGTAGCCGCAGATCACGCAAGGCGTGTCCACCTCCAGTGTGGTGGCTTCCGCGAAGAAAACCGGCGCCTTCTGGATTGACGGTATGTCGGGCATGTTCGCGCTGCTCCTGAGCCG
The DNA here is from genome assembly GCA_964611695.1 of uncultured Planctomycetaceae bacterium. Classification (GTDB taxonomy): domain Bacteria; phylum Planctomycetota; class Phycisphaerae; order UBA1845; family UTPLA1; genus CAZTAR01. The sequence goes on from CAZTAR010000160.1 coordinate 4,125, forward strand.
GACATCGCAGTTCGATTCGACCGGCGACCTTGTCCGATGTAAAAATCATAAACCAAACTGCCCCAACGCGTCCAGTTTTCCATCGCCCAGCAGCCCATCGCCCCGCCTTTTAATGGGTCCATTCTTCGTGTGCCATCCGCAAGTTGCCGATCAAGAAAATGATGCAAAACGTTTTGAAGGTGTCCTACAATGCGAGTTTATCAATAGGCATATGGGACTGTGTTATCAATGACGGATCGGACCAAGAAGGAAAGGCAAAACAAGCAGTGTCAGAACACAAATACGCGCTCGGGGTCATCGGGACGGGGCACATCGCCTCCATCCTGATCCAGCGGCTCATCGACAACAATTACCTGGCGGGAAAGCGAATCATCGCTTCCAAATCGAGAGCAACGGCTGAACACCCCCTCGATGTGGATTTCGCCGACAACAACGCGGACATCGTCCGCGACGCGCGTCTCGTCTTGCTTTCAGTAACGCCACAGAAATTCGATGAAGCAGCCGCTTCGATTCGCGACCACACCTCCGGCGACCACCTGTTCGTCAGCATCATGGCCGGCGTCTCGACCGATCGCATCGCCAAGACCCTCGGCAACGGCCCGATCCGAGTCGTCAGGGCCATGCCGAACTTGCCCTTCAGTCTCGGCGCCGGCGTCACGGGAATGTTTCGCGGAGAGCATGCCTCAATGGACGACCTGGAGGAAGTCAAGCACCTGTTCCGTGCTGGCGGCGTGACCGTCGAGGTCGATGATGAAGCCCTGATGGATTCCGTCACAGCCGTGGCAGGTTCGGGGCCGGCCTACTTCTATTACTTCGTCGAAATGATGATGGACGGCGGCGTCGCGGCGGGGCTCAAACGGGAAGACGCGCAGGTCCTCGCCGCTCACGCGTGCGTCGGTGCCGGAGCGATGCTCCTGGAAAACGACGCGTCACCCGTGGAGCTCCGTGAGGCGGTGGCCAGTCCCGGGGGAACGACGCAGGCCGCAATGGACAAGCTCCGCGAGTGCAACGTCGCCGAACACGTGACGGAAGCCGTGCTCGCGGCATTTCGCAGAAGCCAGGAACTCGGCCGCTCCCACGAGAATGGCGGTTCGGCATGAGCTGTATTCGGGCAGTTGGCGATGATGTGGAAATCCAGGTGAAAGTGGTGCCTGGCGCATCCGGCGATCGGATCGTGGGCCCGCTGGGAGATGCGTTGAAAATCCGCGTCTCCGCGCCGCCGGAACGCGGCAAGGCAAACGCCGCCGTCGCCAACCTACTTGCAGAGGCATTGAGCGTGAGTGTCAAGGGCGTGTCAGTCATCCGCGGGATGACCTCGCCGCGCAAGGTCGTGCTCGTCAAACAGTTCTCACTGGATCAAGCCAAAGTGTCACTAGGCATAGATTAAAGCATTTTAGGCATGAGATGGCATCCTCCGCGGCGGAGATCAGAGCCGCGCGCGTCAGCAAGCGGTCAGCGTCCGGCCTTGTGGGGGGCGATCACAACTGTTATCCCGTCGGCCACGGGGGACCGACGCTACGGCGAAGCATGCCCTCTCAACACTACAATGCTCTAATGTTGATATGTGGCGCCGGCGTCTCGCCGGTGAGGCAACGGCACTCGGCCTCCTTGCTTTCACCGGCGAGACGCCGGTGCCACACTCAATCGTGAAATGCTCTAATGAAACATGGGGCAAGCCCATGGATCGAAATCCATGGGCTCCTGGAGGTTGTCGACTCTTTCTTGAACCACGGAAACTTCAATAAGATAGTTTCTTATTACTCCGGGTTCTCAAACCAGACAATGCTGTCTTGTGCCGTCGTCGCGGCTTGGAGCGGAGCAATAACATCCGGGTCGCCGTCCTGATCGATGTCGCCGATGGCGATCCTGCCGACATCCTCAGCCAAATCACGAATGTTGTTCTCCCCCCAAGGGTTGTCCTGCTTACCCACGGGAATGAACCAGCGGAGTGTCCCGGCAGTCTCGGTCGCAACAATGACATCAAGTTGGCCGTCACCGTCAACATCGGCCACCTTCACATCAGTCGGTACAGGCGGCCCGGTGCTGGTGTTCGTGTATCGGGTCAATTCAACACCGCTCCAGGCAGAGGTCGGCGTCGCTGGCTGCGAATACCACCCGATGATCCGCCCGGTGACTTGACCAGTACCGCTGCTCATCACACCGCTAGTCACGACAAGATCATTGTCACCGTCATTGTCGAGATCACCCATCGCCACCCGACTTGCGCCGCTGAGGTTGCCGATCGTGGTCTTGGTCCACGCATCGACTGCGGGGTCTGTCGGGTTCTTGTACCACCGGATACGCGCGGTGGTTTCCGAAGTGGCAACCGAGAAGACATCAATTCGTCCATCGCCATCAATGTCGTCCAGTGCGATTCCCGCTGCAGCATCACGCGATGTGTCATCGATTTGAACCCGTGTCCAGCCGGTCCCGTCCGCGGCATTGCCCGGGTTGGCAAACCAACTCAGCCAGCCGTTACCCTTATTAGAAGCAACAATATCGAGTCCGTTGGCGGCATCGATACTCTCGATGGCGACATCGTCCCATTGACCGGTGCCGGCATCGTCGGAGGTGGCGATCGTGGTGAAGGCCCATCCGGCGGCGGTCCGCGGGGCGTTGGGACTGTTGAAGTAAAGAAGGCGACCGTCGCAGGCGGCGACGACATCGTCGTGGGTATCATTGTCGATGTCGCCGACAGCAAGCGCGGTGACGCCCAAAATGTCGGCATGGTTGCCAATCTGGACGGCGGTGAAGTTGTCAACATCATCCTGGAAGAAGATGAAAACAGACGCGAGGGTTCCCCCACTCCCATTGAAGCCGGCAACGATATCGAGCCTGCCATCTCCATCGAAGTCGTTGACCTCGACGACGGTAGGACGGGAGTTCGCGGTGCCGACAGTGGCAACGGTACGTTGCTGCCAGTCAACGGTCTTGCCGATGATCTGTGGGCCTGGATTGAAACATTGGGCGCCCGACGCGAAACAGGCAACCACGGTAAGAACAGCAAAATCGGTAAACGACAACCGCATGGGTCGCCTCCTGGTCTAAGTAGCGTCCGGCCATTGCGCCGAACATAAGTCTGCAGCCTCCGCAAGTGCGAAAACGGCGGGTGCAAGAATTCCTCAATCCCTCAGCCCTTCGCCAACGAGCGCAAGCTCACCATCGCCTCCTTATACCCTTGATATCGAACAAGGCCGCTGTGATTTCGTGAAGAATCCCGTATGATTTGTCCCCAGCGGCAGTTCAGGGCTTCGAAACGCCACCTGGGGTAGTTCCCGGGCGATGAGGCTCCGACATGGCAATGCGAGGATTGTGGAAAGATCATGCTCGACATCAAGTTCATCCGTGAAAATGCGGACAAGGTTCGCCAGGCCTGTAAGGTCAAAAAAACGCCCTGCGATGTGGATAGACTGCTGGCCGTGGATGCCCGGCGTCGCGAAATACAGCGGGAAACAGACGCACTCCGGAGTTCCAGCAAAGAGCTGAGCGGGCAGGTGGGGCTCTACCGAAACCCAAAAAGCAAGTGGTACCAGCGGGCCCTGGAAGAGGGGCGAACCGAAGCGGAATTGAAAGCCGAGGGAGAGAAGATCCAGGCCGAAGCGGGCAAACTCCGCGAACAGATCAAAACGCTGGAGGACGAGACCAAATCCAACGCCGAGGAGTTCCACACGCTGATGCTGGCCGTGCCGCAGGTACCTTCCGAGAAAACGCCCATCGGCGAGGACGAAGGCGGCAATGTGGAGGTGCAGCGCATCGGCGAGCCCCGAGAGTTCACATTCGAGCCGAAGGACCACGTCGCCCTTGGAATGGAATTGGGCATCCTCGATATCGAACGCGGCGTGAAACTGGCCGGAGCGAGGAACTACTTGCTTCGCGGCGCGGGAACCATGCTCCACCAGGCGGTGCTCCACTTGGCGATGGACACGATTGTTTCCCGAGGGTTCGAGCCGGTGACGGTGCCCGTGCTGGTCCGAGATGAAATGATGTACGGCACGGGCTACTACCCAGGCGGCGAAGAACAGGCTTATCGGTGTGAGCGAGACGAAAAGTCGCTCGTCGGCACCGCAGAGGTTTCCCTGACGGCGATGTACAGCGACGAAATCCTCGACGAATCCGACCTGCCGATGCGATTCGCCGCGGCGTCCACCTGTTTCCGTCGCGAGGCGGGCGCGGCCGGCAAAGACACACATGGCATCTACCGCATCCACTTTTTTGACAAAGTCGAACAGGTCGTCCTTTGCCGCGCGGACGACGGCGAAAGCGAAGAACACCACCACCAGATCATCTCCAACGCGGAGGCGGTGTTGCGAGCGCTCGGATTGCCGTATCGAATCGTGCAGGTGTGCACCGGCGACATGGGGCAGGGCAAGGTGGAGATGTACGACCTCGAAACGTGGATGCCCTCGCGCAAAAGCTACAGCGAAACGCACAGCGCATCACGGTTCGGCTCCTTCCAGGCCAGACGCCTGAATCTCCGCTACCGCGACAGCGAGAAGAAGACTCGGTTCTGCCACACGTTGAACAACACCGTCATCGCCAGCCCAAGAATCCTGATCCCGATTCTGGAGCTAAACCAAAATGAAGACGGCTCCGTCACGGTCCCCAAAGCATTGCGGCAGTACATGAACGGGATGGAGAAGATCGAGGTGAAGGCGTAAGGGGGGCACTGCGGATGGGGGTGCTCCTTGATTGAAGAAGAAGGGGCCCCGCAAGAACAAGGAAGGAGGATCAGAGAATGCCAGGCCCTGATGACTCCACGCCACATCCCGGCGAGCAAGAACCGGCTCAGGAAACCGAGCGAGTTTCCTTGAAGGTTGTCAAGCACCTTCAATCACTGCCCAGGAGCATTGGCAACATACCGCTTGCTATTGTTCTCGTAGGTTTGGGTCTTTTCGGTATTCATTTCTTTTCACCTGTAATCGGGCACTTGCCTACATTGGTTGTCTTAGGGTTGGTTGGGGCAATAGCCATAATCGGCCCTCGACTGCAGCAGCGTTCACAACATCGGGAAGAATGTTCCGTCGGGATGGAACTACCGCCGCCGGAGCCGAACGCTCGATTGAATGCATCCGGCCTTCCGTGGGAATTGGCCCCGTTGGCGCTCATTGAGAATGTGTCGTTCGAACCTGTCATTGTTGAGCGAACCCTATTTGGGAGTTCCTCGTCGGATTTATTGTGGGGAATGCCAATCGTCATAGCCCTTTCCATCATGGTGAAGAGCACCGCTTCCTACATCGGAGGAGCTATTGTCAGCGTCGCCTGTTTACTTGTGTTGCTAATCATCTGGATCGTGCAGCGCTGCCGTCCTACATATTACCGGATTATTCCTGGCCGGCTGGACGTGATGCACTTCTCGCCGCTATCGAACCGTGCGCGCGTGGTCGATCGCTGGGACCTCCGCGATGCCCGGATCTCGGTCCGGTTCGAACGGCAGATGGTTGAACTCAGCACACCCACAAGAACCAAGACCACAATCAGGCTCTATGGCCTGTCAGAACCACACAGCTTTGTGAAGGCCTTGTTGATGGCGGCGATCAGCACAAGTGCAACGCCGACGCTGCCGGATGATGCGCTGCTTGGATAGAAACGTTCCCTTCGCACTGGCGGGCAAGCCGCCATTGGCACCCAGCCGTTCCCCGTCGTAGCGTCGGCCCCCTGTGGCCGACGGGAATGACTGGTTTGCTGACCTCCTGGAGGGTCGAGCGCCGACCGCTTGCTGACGCGCGCGGCTCTTCTATGAAAGCCCGTTGCGTGTCAAGCGT
>CAZTAR010000161.1:0-9873 GCA_964611695.1 uncultured Planctomycetaceae bacterium
AGTCCATCGCGAGGACCTTGATGCCGCGGGCCATGATGCCCTGCATGAGGATGAACGTGAGGTTGGTCTTTCCCGATCCGCTTCGGCCAGCGACGAGAAGATGCTCCTTCAAGCGTTTGCTTCGAAGTGCAAAGGTGCACAGGCTCCGATTGCCGTACGACACCTTGCCGAGCGGGATATCACCGGATTCCGCGAACGCCTTCGACGGCGGCGGGAACGGCGAACGGTCCGGCATGTAACCCTGTCCCAGATGCTTCGCTGCCAGGAGTTCCAGCGTCTGTTCGATGTCCGCATTGCCGGCGGCATCCGACTCCGCCAGGTACGCCGCCCACAGGCCATCGATCTTCTTGCCGAGCACGGGCTGGAGCTTTCGGCACAGTTCCTGCGTCCGAGTGATCATTCCGGATCACCCAGTTCCTGCCGAAGGATGGCCTGTCTGCGGTGCGCGGTCAGGTACGATTGGGCCGATTCGGGGATCATGTTCTTCAATCGCGAAATGTCTTTCCAGAGTGATGTTCGCTCATTCTGCTGTTGTTCGTAAAGCCCCTGGATCGCTTTGTGTTTCTTCTCCATCTGCTTTGAGTCGGGAGGCCCGACGTAGGCTTCATGCTGATAGATGGCGTTAGCGGCCGCACACTTGGACAGCTCGATTTGGCACAAGTTGCGCTCGTAGATCTCATGGCGCTCGCGGACTTGGCTGATCACGTCATCCAGGCCAAGCCACGACGTGTGCGTCTTGTCGGAGATGATCGCGGTGACTGGATCGCCCTTCGGGATCGCGAGGTATCCATGCTGGATGATCTGCTCGACGGTCCAGGGATGATTCGGATGTCGCGAAGCGACCAGATCAGAAGAGAAATCATACCGAGTGGGGGACGTGTCCTCGGATTGTTGAGGTTCATTGTGACCGGGCAATCCGTGCAGTTGATGGAGCCCTGACTCGTAGAAGTACGGTACATATCCTGTGTCCGCAGAGGGACGGTTGGGTTGTTTGCTTGGGTACATTTGACCACCTCGATTCGCTACTTTGAGGTGGTGAATACAGCGGGGTTTAAATGCTTTTCGGTTTTCGCTACCGGCCAGTGGTGATCGCTCTCCGGTCCCCTTGGCGGTACATTCGGCCGCAACATTGATAAACAAGTGGCGCCCACCCAAGGCTGCGAGGTGGTACATCATGGGATCGTGGAAGGACCAACGAATCAGGGAGATTGAGGCGCGCGCCGAGCGCGAAGCAGCATACTTGGCCGGCGAGTTTGCCCGGGCAGCATCCGAGGAACGGGAGGAGATCCTGGCTGCCATGGAGGGCGAGAAGTGGCTGGCCGAGTCTTGCCGTGATGCGATCGACCCCCTCTGAGAGCCTGGAAATGGGGTCGTGAGGGTCGGACTCCCGGTCGCATTTCTCTACTTCTAACCGTATTCCGACCTCTTTCTCAATCATAAACCCTTGTAAATCAACAACTTCTCAGACTACACCTTCCCGTATCCTGACAGCCCTTTCTGTACTCCCACTTTTCCGCACCCAAGCACCTTGGCCTCTGCCCTCTATTCCTGCCTTCTTCCCCCCCCGGGCCGGTAGGCCCGGGGCTACCCCACACGAACCAGCTTCGCACCCCTTCCTGCCTCACTTCACCCCCGTCCCATCTCCTTCCCTGCCCGTCCTGCCTCGCCACAGGCCCAAACCAAACATCGAACATGTACCCGCACTATCCGCCAATCCTACCCCAGCCATGCTTCATTCATCCCCGCCACACGCACCCACCAACAACCCGCGCCGTGAACTCGCCCCCGCGGGCCCGGAGGGACCGCGGGCGGAGGGCTTCATCGAAGGTGAACGCCCGACTATGCATCCGCCAGGATGCATCCAAGACTCCCCTTACCCTCTCCGCATCATCCATCACCGCATGTCAATCACCGCCATCATTCAACCCTTGCCCTGCACCGGCAACCCATTCCGCTGCATCACCTTCGCACTTCTCGACCCCCACCGCCATCACATCCACGCCGTATCACCCATCAAGAAAAACCACACCCTCCACCGTGACCATGACCGTTGGGGCCGTGCTCACGGCGACGTCTTCAAAACGAAAACAAGCCCCCCGCCAGCGAGGCTCAAAACACCACTTCGCCTTGGCCGGTGTTTTGAGCGCGAGCGTGCCCCAATCCGGGAGCGGTCACCCGTCCCGCCGTGCAAACAGTCGCCGCCGCTGTTCCTTCTGCCGCTCCCAACTCGCCTCCCTGAGAGCGTCAATCTCCCGTCGGAGCTTCCTGATTCGCTGGTCGAGAAGGACCAACTGCCACATGTCCCAACTCGCGATACGCTCCTCATCAAGCAGACCCATGTGGACGTACTTGATCACCTTCCACTTCGCCCGCGGCAAGCGCCGACTGACCGTGTCGAACATGATGATGACGTCCTTGAGCCTTTCTCGGAGCCTGTCCGCCTTGTACCGAACCTTGTCAAATTCTGGCATTGTCCGCCCAAAATCAACAGTGGCGTGTGCGCCCCAGTCCACACCGCTCTCGTCAAGCTCGGGCCGATACCCACCGGCCTTGCCCTGCACAGGCAACGCCAACACAGGCCACCATTGCTCCATCACCACCTGCCGCTCAAGCTCACGAGGGTCCGCAAGCTCCTCGTCATCGAGCCCGGGCACTGAGCCGTACGGGTTCTTTCGTTGTTCGCTCAGAAGTGCCAATAGAGACACACCAACAACTTCTTCAACTACGCGTTTCATCTTCGTTCCTCCGCGACCGCTCTTAGTGACGGTTCGCCCACTACTTGGTGAACCGACACATTTCCACAAGCGGAGGGCCCTTGAGCGGACCCTTCGATAAAGCTTTGGGCGAAGCCAAAAGCTTTACGATAGAGGGTCTGCGTGGTTCGAAGCGGGCACAAGTGCCGACCACATCCCCGACTCGTTCACACCAACAACCAACCCCGGCACCCTTGGCATCTCACGCCGCTCATGTGCCGCGACTCCACGGCAACTAGGCCGAACTTCGAGCACCTCAGGATCATGAGCTGGTTCCACAACCCACGGCCTTCTGGAGATTCAGAATCGATCCTGCGCGATGGAAAGCCCGCGTTTCGAAACTCCCTCGTCCGGAGATCAACGACGTACTCGCGGCCGTCAAGATGCACGACCGAAGGCTGATCTGATCTTGTCTGCTTCATTCGCACGTCCTACAACGCCCGGAGATGGTTTGGAGAAACTGCCGAGCGCAGAAAAGTCCACTTTTTCCTCGTTCAGGGCGAAACGGGACCGATTTAACCCCGTGTAACACATTGAGAGGCTGGGCATAATCAGACCCGGCAAACCCGACCCACGCCGGGCCTCCCGAGCCTGGAAGATGCCCTTATCCATTCACGGGATCAGTTGCACTCGCTACAGCTTTCCAGCATCTGCTGAACGACGAGTTGGATGTCGGGGCCGTCCACGTTGCAGTCGTTGTTCAGGTCTAGCCGAGGTCGGCCATCAGGCATGACATCGCAGAAAGGCGTGTGGGGGCACACGTCGTCTTCATTCAGGACGCCATCGCCGTCGATATCGTCGTCACAATCGTCGATGATGCCATCGCCATCACAATCAGGCTCGCAATCATCCGGTATGCCGTTTGTATTGCAGTCGTTGTCCGTTAGCTCACACTCGTCGGGAATCCCAGTGGCGTTGCAATCCGTGCTCTGTCCACAGGTTGGAAACGCGCAGCACAGCCCGCCTGTAGGGCCGCAGTCGATATCGCATTGGTCATTAACTCCATTGCTGTTACAGTCGCTGAAGACACGGAGAATGGCATTCTCCATCACGCCTCCGGCATTCTGGTGTGAGATGTACAAGGCACCATCCGGTCCGAAAGCGATGTCGTTGTAGTAATCTCCGTCAAAACCTGTTCCGAGGATCGCAGTGTTGATGAGCTGCGGCGGACATGTGGAAAAGTCAAACTCGAACGAGCGAAGTTCTGTGCCGGTGATGGCATAAAGAACCTCTGTTCCCCAGGCTCCACCTGGGCTGAAGGCAATTGGTATGTAATAGGCCCCATCTGAAGGCTCCAAGCCAGATACTACCGGGTACCAGGAGCCATCACAGTAGGTAAATATGCTGTTCGACCCCGCTTCCCGTGTAGCGAGAAAGACCAAGTCTGACGAGTGTATGGCCATGTGCGAGGCAGCCTCCGGCGATTGGAAAAGTAGGATCGGCATCTCTCCACTGCTGCAGGTTCGGAGGATACGCCCTCCAGGCCAGTCAAGGAATAGCAGGCAACCTGTACTGTCGAACCCCATGGCATTGGGATTGGAGAACCCTGAGCCAGAGGGGAAGATCGGCACCACATCTCCATCTGGCAGGATTGCACTGATGTAGCCAGGCTGGCCACCGACAAGCACGCAGCCCGGTTCCGGTGCAATTACGCCGTCCGGGTCGTGGAGTACCACATCTGGATCATTGAGTTGTGTGTTTCCAAATCCCTCGACGGGGCCACATGGGGAGATCTTGTAAACTGGGAATGGGAACGCGGGTGACGGTTCCGCGTTGCCTACATAGAGAGTTCCCGGCACATCGTGAAAATCGAAACACAGGCGCTGGGGCGGCCCTGGCAACAGTCTGTATGTTTCGACCACGAAGCCCGGTACATCCGGGGCCGCCAAGGCGATAGTAGGTACGATGAGAGAACAGAGAGCAACAGACCATATTCGTCGCAACATGTCTTACGCCTCCAAGAGTCCAGTGATGACCCATGCCATCAGCTCGCATTACTGAAGCCTGAACCATTCAGGCTCGCACCAGATACACGTGCGGAAAGAGAGAGGGTGTCACGCAGGACAATCTTGGAGATTCGTGAGAATTCTGGCGGCGGTGGGGCAAGCCGACAGGAGTGGGCACAATTGAGATGTCTCCGGTCATCTACATAAGTCGGAATGGACCCGATCGCAGGGATTGCTTAAGTCTTTGTCGCAAATCCGATTACGAAGAACCCGTATCGCGAGATTAAACCAGCCGCCGATCCTGTACAATGTGGACGCCGGACGCAGAAGCCCGGATGGAGTCCCATCATGGCGAACCTACACAAGCACCTGACTCAACTCCTTTCTGCCGCAGGCCAGGGGGATAGCGCGGCCCATGAGAAGCTCTGGTCAGTCATCTACGATGAGTTACACCGCCTCGCTCGACAGCAGTTGGCGGGGGAAGGCCCCGGCTGCAGGCAGCAACCGACCTCCCTGGTTCATGAAGCGTTTGTTCGCCTGACCGCTGGCGAGACCCTCGAATGGGCTAATCGGCGACATTTTTTTGGGGCAGCTGCTAAAGCAATGCGTCGCATTCGAATAGATCACGCACGTAAGAGAAAGAGCCTCAAGCGCGGCGGGGACCGGCAGATTGGCAGCCTCAAGGAGGCCCCTTCCGTGTTCGACCAGGATCCAGCCGAGGTACTTGCGATCGAAGAGGCTATGAGCAAGCTGGAGCAGCAGGACGCTCGCAAGGCGGAAATTGTTGCACTGAGGTACTTCGCTGGGCTGACTATAGAAGAGACTGCCAGTGCTCTTCAGCTATCCAGCAGGACTGTTGACAATGAGTGGCGTATCGCACGAGCGTGGTTCTTCCGGGAGCTTACTAAGGGCGATACGGATGCCCATTGAGGAAGCCACGTATCATGGCGAAGCAATGGCAGCGAATTCAGGATCTGTTTGAGCAGGCTTCGACCCTGGTTCCCAAGGAGCGAACGAGATTCCTCACAGATGCCTGCGGCGGAGATGAGGCGCTCCGCGATGAAGTGGAGTCGCTATTGGCCTGCGATCAGAAGGCACCGGCTGAATTCATGCGGCCCCCTGAGCAACGGAGTAGCCCAAGCGATTCCGATCCGAGGATTGACACAAGCGTCGGCGGCTACCACATCAAGAGCGTGATTGCGTCGGGTGGCATGGGAACGGTGTACGAGGCCATCCAAGCTGAGCCTCATCGGGCCATTGCTCTGAAAATCATGCATCGCCATGTGGCCTCACAGTCTGCGCTTCGCCGGTTTCGCTTTGAATCACAGATTCTCGCCCACCTGCGACATCCAAACATCGCGCAGGTTTTTGTAGCCGGCATGCACGATGAAGGCTCCGTGCAAGTGCCCTACTTCGCGATGGAGTACGTTCCCGAGGCTCACACGATTATCGAGTACGCAGCGGAAAAGAACCTCGGCACGCATGAGCGGCTGGAGCTGTTTATACACGTATGCGAAGCGGTCCATCACGGGCACCAAAAGGGGATTATCCACCGCGACCTGAAACCGGGGAACATCCTTGTGGATTCATCAGGGCAGCCAAAGGTCATTGACTTCGGCGTGGCGCGTTCAACAGACTCGGACATCGCGATGACGACGATGCAGACCGACGTGGGGCAGATCATCGGTACACTGCAGTACATGAGCCCAGAGCAGTGTGATGCTGTCCCGCACGAGATCGACACGCGGAGCGACGTGTACTCGCTCGGTGTGGTGTTGTTTGAGTTGCTGACGGAACGGCTACCTTACGACGTATCGCACATGACGATCCACTCGGCTACTCGATTGATCTGCGATCAACCGCCGGCCAAGCCGGCCGAGTTCGACCGGAGACTCCGCGGCGATGTTGAGACAATCGTGTTGAGGGCAATGGAGAAGGACCGCGAGAAGCGGTATCAATCTTCGGCGGAGCTCGCCGAGGATATTCGACGGTCTCTCAGGGGGGAGCCCATCAATGCCCGGCCTCCGACGGCGTGGGCGCGCGGCGTGCGCTGGGTGGCACAACGTCCAGTGAAGGCAACGGTATCAACTTGTCTGGGCATGGCAGCCATCATCATCAGTGCCACTTATCTCGCCGTTTGGTTTATCAACGACCGACCACACGAGATTGTGCGGTACAAGGATGGGCAGATCGTTAAGGTAAACGACTCCAATCCCATGGACACGGATGAGGCAAGGTTGATCGCCAGAAACGAGAACGTCCTGCACACCTGGGGCGGCGAAGGGAACTCTATCCACTTCGCTGAGTTGGTCAATCGACCATCGAGATTCGGTGGTGGGCGGCTGGCTCTTCTTGGGTACACTTTGCATCATGATGGCCCTCTGCGCGGCGCTCTCTGTGCATTCGACATTGACGGGGATCTCGACCAACCTGTGTGGCAATGTCGCTTGGCGAAAGGGGGACCCCTGCCCGACCCGTATGAGCGCGGCTATATGGTCACTGACTTCATGGGCTGTGAGGGCTGGCTCTATGACGTCTTCTCCGGTCAACCGGGGCCTGAAGTGGTCACGATGTTTGGTCATCGGCAATGGTCCCAGCGTATCATCCGCATCTATGATCTGCGCGGCCAAGTACTGTACGAAACGTGGCATGACGGTCCAGCGCAAACATGCTATTGGATGAAAGGCCCTCGATTGCTGGTCTTTGCAGGTTCCGACGCGACCGTCAACTGGGATTCGGAGGGAAGAATACGCACAGCAGGAAGCGACCCGTTGGTTGTCTTTGCGATTCGGCCGGAGCCCGGCCATATCGATCCAGGCTACTTATGGCGGCTTGGAGGAGATAACGATGCCAGCCTTGTCTGGCGAAGATATCTGCATTTGCACGGTGATCCCTTGGACCTGGGCGGTAAGTGGGCACTGAGAGTCGCGCGTCCCAGTGCCACACACGCGCAAGAGCAGCTTGTGACGGTAATCACCGAGATCAAAGGAACCTCAGCACAAGTAACGTGGAATCTCAATGAACTCGGTCAAGAGGTTTCAGATTCTCGCTGGCCGAGCGAAAGCTACCAACGCACCAGGCTTGATTCTCCTGAAGGCGATCCGCAGAGATTGCCCGATCCCAATGACTTCTACCTTGACGACCTGCCACCAATCATCACTTCCCAGCCGAATTCCCAGAAGGCACCGCAAGCCGATCCTGCCACGCCGTGACCGGCCCCCAGATGGCCGCGTGTGAGCACGGCAAACCACGCGCACATCTGGTTTCGCCTACACCACCCTATACAAACTTCCCCGCTTGCCCTTCAGCGGTCGTCTTGAACTTCCGCCTCTTCTTGGCGACCTTCTTCTTGCCAATTGTTCTCCTGGCAGTCGGCTTCTTCGCACCACGGGGTTGCCCCCGCCGCTTTGGCGGCTTGATTCCCAAGGAGCCAAACGCAGCCAAGATGTCGGCAATCGCGGTTCCGGCGTCTTTCATCGCGAACACCTCAGGCCTGGCTTTCTGGATCCAAACCGATGATGATGTCTTGCTATGTCGCAGAATCGCGAACCGATTGTCCTCGACTACGCCGCACGACAGATCGGCCGGTTCGAAACTCTGTGCAACAGTGAGCCGAACGTCAATACACGCAGGGCCGGTTTGAAGCTCTGGGCGTTCGTGACTCTTCTCGCCTACCTCGTTGCTGCCGTCATAATCTACATGCCGCTGGCCTTGTTCTGTTTCTGGTCGAGAAGCAAACCCGAAGCCGGTACGGACATCGCCGGCGTCGTTACGGAGTGGTGGTTCTGGCTCATCGTCGGCATTTTGCTCGTCACACAAGCCCTCTTGCTGCTTGTACCTGTCCGGGCGGCATGGGACTACAAGATCAGGCCGCGGCGACTGATCGTGCCGCTGGCCACAACCTGCGCGCTGTTCGTAATCCTCACCGCCGGAATCATCGCTTCAGGACTCGCCGTTGTGTTCGGGGACGATGTCGTACCCATCGCGATCTACGCGGGCGGACCACTGGTTATTCTGTCGTGGTTCTTATGGTGGTGGGTGTTCCGGAGGTACCGGCGGGCAACTCCCGACCAAGTGGTTGTTGGAAGCCAGCGTGCCTTACTCCGTGGCAGCATCGTCGAATTGCTCGTTGCCGTCGGCTGCCACATCTGGGTCAGGCAGCGCGGCGACTGCTCTGCACCAAGTTTCACCTTCGCCGCGATCTGTGCGGGTATCGCGGTTATGCTGTGTGCGTTTGGGCCGGGCGTATTCTATCTGTTCGTTACCCGAGCCCGACAGATGCGTCCAAAATCGCAATAATAGAGCGATGTTGCTTCATCCGAGGGGGTTCTTTACGTATTCCTATATGAGCGGGGATTTGTCACAATAGTCCCAAGCCTCCTGACTCCTCTTCTCATCGCAGTGAGGCGTCTCAAACTCATCAAGGATTGGGCGGCTGGCCAGTTCTCTGGCCTTGCCCTCCTTCACAACCCCGCGCCGTCCTCATCCCACGTCTTTATTTTCCGTATCCAGCCGCCGGATTCCGTCTCCACCCATTCAGCAAGTTCTGCCTGAGTTTCTCGCACCGACCGACCTACCATTCCGGCCCATACATCAACATCGTCTAACCAGTTCATTCTCGCACCTCCGAGCACCGCTCAAGACATGGCGATGCTCGGCATTCTGTGACTTCTCCTCAATATGGAACCCATCGCCGCGACCGGATTGCACGCCATCTTCGCCGGTAGGATTACGGTTTTTTCCCTGGTAGCTCTTCGCTCGCAAGGCGCGCCGAATCAGCGCGTACACGTCCTGGACAGGCAAGGTTTCGAAGGTGCGTTTCTTGTCTAGGCTGCCCCGGGACGCGCCCCCAACGCACCACAGATGGAACATCCGCCGGAACCACATGTCCGATCGCGTCCGTTGCACCGCATCAACGGCCTTCTCGATCTCGGCCCGCGAGGCTGCGAGCAACCACTCTGAAATGAACCGAGTTTTCTTCGCGTTCCTCTTGTCCGCCGAGAGTGCTATGCCGCGCTTCTGGAAGAAAGAAAAAGCGGCCCGCGTGGGAGCCGCCTTGCTCAACGTATACTGCTGTGGCATTTACACCACCGTTTCTTCCTCGACGCCGTTCTCGGATCGAGCGTTGTCCTTCTCGATGATGTATTCGAGGGCTTTCTGCATGCAGTAGATCG
>CAZTAR010000162.1:0-9823 GCA_964611695.1 uncultured Planctomycetaceae bacterium
GCTTGACACGCAACGGGCTTTCATAGAAGAGCCGCGCGCGTCAGCAAGCGATCAGCGTTCGACCTTGTGGGGGGCGAACAAACGGGTGATCCCCGTTGGCCACGGGGGGCCGACGCTACAGCGGAGGATGCAATCTCAACACTAAAATGCTCTAAAGCAAACTCACTTTTTCCGTAGCGGCCGACGCCCCTGTCGGCCGAAGCAAGCCATTTGTATTCCCCGTCCGACACGGGGGTCGGACGCTACCTTCTTTCGACAATCTCGCTAACTCTGTAGTAACTGACCGAGTCGCGTCGGCCTACACAGCATACTTCCGGCGTGCGCAATGCGGCGCTCGGGATGCCACTGTCTTTTGTGCGGCCTTGCCTTCGCCCGGGTTTCTTTCACGGCCGTGTGGAGCCGGCGTTCAGCCAACTCTCGTCGGACGGTGACCTGCAAAGCGATATTCATGCCGACCATGGCGAGCATCAACTCGAGATACTCCTCGTTGTGGAACATGCCGTGGATGCAGAATGCCAGCAGTCCAAGAACAAGACCGCGAGACCAGTAGTAAGCCCATCGCATGTCGGGAGGAAGGCGACGCGACCACCGCATGAATCGATACGTGCTGATCAGTGTTCCAAAGACGATCGCCAACCAGATCGGATGTCCAAACAGTCCAAGCTCAGCAGCATTCTGCAAGTAGATGTTGTGGGCGGCTTTTTGGCCACCGAAGTGGCGGTCCTTCGCGATCTCGAAGTTGTTGAATCCCACGCCGATGAGCGGACTCTCTCTCAAGAGGGACTTGGCAACATCCCAGGTGTACCAACGAGATGTGGCGGATTTGTCTTGTCGATAGGCGATAATGGAGGTGATCCGCTCTTGAATCTCCTGTCCTGACATGGTCATGATAACCGTTGCCACCATCGCGACGGCGACGAACGCCCTGAGCCGATACTTGCTACTCCATGCCATGCAGACAAGGAGGACGGCAAACGCCATAAAGCCCGCTCGCGAGCCGGAGCCGATGATCGCCAGACACATGAGCGCGGAACAACAGAGTAGCACCGCGCGCCAGCGGGCGTGTTTGACCGACTGACTGAAGTAGAAAACCATCGGCAGTGTCATCACGCTAAGCAGCGCGAAGAGGTTATTGTCATAGGTTCGGCCGTGGACTTGGTGCGGGCCGATGAGGATGACCTTGAGGCCGCCCTTGATCGCCCAGAATGCCGTGGCCAGCGCGATGACAATGTAGAGGATTCGGAATCGGCGAAGGTCGGAGGCGAGCCCCGTCAACATAACGACAACGAGAAGCACCTTCAGCAGGCTTCGAAACTGATAGGAGGAATTCAACATCGGATACGGCACGATCAGCCGCGTGAAGCCGATATAGACCACCAGAAGCACAAACAGTGCCAACGGCCACGCTGGTTCGAAGAGCGAGTTATGCACCAAATTCTTGCCAACGCCAACAATGGCCCCCGTGCGAGCGTCGCGTTTCGGAAACGGTCTGAAGCGCTTCACGCCGAAAGCCACCACACCAACAACAAGGGGGACGCCCACAAGAAGGGCATCCTGAAAATCGCCGTGCCAACACAAGAGCTTCGGCTGTGCAAGCGACACGACGTAATACACACACAGCCCGAAGAATGGACGTGTCAGCACGATCGGGAGAATCGCACATAGAATTGCTAAGTACAACGCAAAACGCATCTTGACTTCTCCATTACATCGCCGACTTCATCGCGGCGACCATTGCGGGTCTTTCCTTCTCGTCCTGAGATTCCTGGTGCTTCGGACGCGGGAGAATATCGCGGAGCAGACTGCCGAACCGCTCGCCCGCGCGGGACCATGTGAAGTTGCCGAGTGCCCACTGCCGCCCCGCCTCACCGAACCGACGACGCGAATCGGGATCAGCTCTCAGGTGGTCCAGCGCGACTGCAAGCGAAGCTGCCAGTCCAACATCCTGCCCGGCTAGGAGGCCAACGTCCGGTCCGGTTGCCGATGTGGCTGAATAGGTCCCATTGACAAGCAGGCCGCATTGCCCATCCTCGATCAATTCGATGTTCGCATTGCGGATGAGATGCCCGTCCGGTTTGAGGCCGACAATCGGCAGCCCACACGCCATCGCCTCGAGTGCCGCCAGTCCGAGCGACTCGCTCCGAGACGGAAACACGAACAGATCCGCAGCGTGCAAATACGGACGCACGTCCTGCTTCCCGCCAACGAACCGCACCACGTCCGCGAGACCTGACGCCCTGCATTGTTCGTTTAACGCCTCTAACTCCGAACCCTCGCCTACGATGAGCGTGTGGGCGGGAAGCGATTCGCAGAGTGGCAGAGCGCGGAATAGGAGCGAAAGATTCTTCTCCGGCGAAAGCCTCCCGGTCCATACGATCGTGAACTCACCGTCGCGAATGCCCAGCCGATCGCGTGCGGCACGGCGCGCGTCAGGACCTGGATGGCTGAACTGGTGTTCGTCCACACCGCCTCGGATTGCGTGGCATTTCTCCGGCGAGACACCGTAGCCGCGCATCACAAGATCGCGAGTTTGATGACTGTCAAAGACGACGGCATCGGCGACGCGAAAGGCCCGCCGTTCGTTTCGCCGCTTCAGGGTGCGGTCAATCACGAAGGGAATGCGTCGCAACGTCCCGAGGCTTGTTTGGTGGGCCTTGTTGGCGATGTCGTGGTGCAGCGTCGTTGATCCACAGACGAAAACGATGGGCGGGTGTCCGGAAAAGTCCGCGTATGCCGTAACGAATTCCGGCTGGCAAGAGATCACCACGTCCCAGTCGAGGCCCACGCGGTCGGCCATGTCAACGGCAGCTTCGTACCGCGCGGAAGCCTGCAGACTCCAGTGCATCGGTCGAGGCTTCCTCGTCGTCAACCGCAGCATCGGCATTCCGTCAATTGATCCTTCGCGGATATCCGTTTTGCTCGCGTCCACTGCAAAAGCGATCTTGTTTCCGGAATCGCGTAACAGCGAAGCCAGGCGCAATGCACGAATAGAAAGGCCGCAGGTATGTCGGCGTAGGGTCGGCATGTGCCAGAGGAGATTCATGCTGCCTCCTCCCCCACCGCCGCGCGATCCGTCGCCAGCCGCAGTCTTGGTTTCCCGTCTACACAGCGTTCCACGATGTCAGCGAATCGCCGTGCCAGCCGGTCTCGACGGTAGTCTTCTACCACGTTGAAATCACGGTGTTCATCGGAATTCTCGCCTCGCCAATGGTCAAACCGCGATTCGATCGCCTCGGCGAGGGACTGCGTATCGGTGCTGTCCGAAGCAAGAAGGGTCGTGTTGCCGGCCTCAGCCAGTAGCCGCCAGAGATACGTTCCTCGATGCACGGTCGCGATGACATGAGGCGCGAATGCCAGGTACTCGAACGTCTTCGCAGGGATGCAAAGCCGCCCCCCGTCGTTACTGGGCGTCGTCAACAGTACGGCATCGGCGGCTGCCATCTCCTCGATCGCCCTGCTGTGTTCGGCATAGCCGATGTGGTGGAAGAAATCGCGATCCTCCTCACGCACATGGCGGAGTTGGTTCGCCGCGATGCTCCCGACCACGCGGAATTCCATCAGCCTCGCAATGTCGCTTCGTGCGGCTCTCAGGAAACGAATAGCGTCGAGAACCGGCACGAGACTCTGTTGGCGATAGAAGGCCCCGACATACGACAGGAGGAAGCGGCCCCTGTCACGATATAGGGTGCTGTTCGGCGCGTCGGCGGGGTCGTAACCGTTTGTGATTGTCGAGACCCGCTCGGCGGGGAGTTTGGGATAGCGATCCTGAAGCCGGTCCGCCAACTCGGGACAAGTGACAATGCAGTGGTCGGCCTCGTGGATTACGGTCCGTTCAAGCCAGCGGGTGTAGCGATCCGTCCATCGCGATATCGGGGCGTAGGCGAAGTTGTCCAAAACCGGGTCGCGCAAATCCATCACCCACGGGATCCTAAGACGTCGTTTCAAAAACAATCCGACGAGATGATTCGCAATCGGCGGTGAGGTGGTCACGACCGCCTCAATGCGTTGCCGGCGCACGGAGGATCGCGTGAACGACGAAACGGATGGCCGACAGAGACGAAGCGCCTTCCACGCCGCCCACGGTGTCCAGAGGAGTTCTTTTTCAGGCAGTTTCAAAAGTGAGCTAATGCGATCGAGACGCCAATAAAGGCGATCCTCGAATGCTCTCAGCCATCTCGGGGTCGCGTCACGCCGTCGCAGGTGATCCGAGAGTGCCGCAGCGATGGCCCCGGGCTCCAAACCTCGACAACGAACAACGCGTGCCTCCGATCCGACACCATCGGCCATGCTGTGGTCGATCAGCGGATAGTGCGCATGGCCGGCCGTCAGAATGTTCGCGCGCCAACCGGCTGCCGGCAGGTGTCGAGCGAGCTTGACCGCGCGTTGCACACCACTGCCGCCGATGGGCGGGAAATGGTATGCGACGAGTAAGAGGTTTCGGAGGGCCATGTTTGTGTAACTTTGTTATGAACTCCCCCACCGCCAAAGGAGGTGAGCCACCCGGCCGTTCTCTCCAACCATTATGGAAGCCGTTTTGTCTTCCTCGTCGACCATGGAGGGCCGACGCTACACCAGGTGCTCCCGAACGAGTTCCTTGACTCGCCAGGGCCAGAGGTTTCTCTGTTCGTCGTGTTCCAGGACGCGTGCAAGACGCCGCTTCACCCGCCACTTCGGTTTGAGGGAACGACCAGGCTGCGACGTTCCGCCATCCAGTCCGAATTGATCGAGCGCGCGACGCGACTCATCCATTACCTTCTGCATCGAAGGCCACCATCCACACTCGTCGTAACGACATGGCGTACCCAAGGGATTCCAGATTGTTTCGTAACGCTGACGATTCGTGATACTCATCCGCGTCCATCGCGACTCGTTGCCGCAGCCCCAAACGTAATGGGGACAACGACAGAGGCTCGCGAGGTGTAGCCCGCCGGTGGACGCGCCAATCGCCAGCCTCGCACGGGACAACTGGTGGATCGCCTCGTCCAACCTTGGTTCATAAACTTCGACCGACAGCCCGTCATCGCGTAATCGCCCGACCAGATCCTCCCACCACGTTGCCGACATGTTTCGTTCCGCGGCCAGAGTTCTGGTTCGAGGCACTACGAGAATGTCGGTCTCGACCTTGTGTCGCACTCTCATGTCAATGAAGACCTGATGCGACCTCGCAGTCGGCCAAAGGGTTCCGTCGCATGGCGGGAGGAGGATTTCGGAATCGCCCGGCGAGATTCCCAAGGACTCGCACGCGTCTTTCACCTGCTGACTGATCAGGGAGCGAAGGGTCGCAGCATCGACCGCGCTGCCTTCCTCATCCACGCGATGATCCTCGTTCCTTCGGCCGGACACGCCTGCATCAGAAACAGAACAGAAGACAACACGGTCGTCGTAGTCACGATGAGCGTAGAGGGCCCTTCGATCGGCCTTTGCGCAGACGACGACCCGGTCATAGTCTCCGTGCGCAATCACCCAGCGCACGCGGCCCTGCCAATTCATCAACTCCCATCCGAACTCGCCGGTGTAGGGCGCGACAACCAACGTTTTGGGCGAATGGCTCAATCGACACCTCCGGTTGCCGGTGGCGGCGCATTGGCAGGCCAATCTTCGATCATCTTCTCGAAGTCCTCTTGCGTTCCTCGCGTGGCGGGCTTTCGACTCAAGTCAAACGGATCGACTTGCCCGACGTTATACCTTCGGCGCATGTCAAGTGTCGCTCGATGCCCGGTCTCGCGGGCGATCTCGCGGGAATCTTCGTTGTAATGGTTTTTCAGGCCGAACGGATACGCAAGCGACACGGGTGGGTAGCCGGTCAGTGAGGCGAGGATGTCTGCCGCATTGCTGATTTCCTCTCTCTGAGCATCTGCCGAAAGCGAAGAGAGAATCGGGTGGGTGTGCGTGTGGTTGCCAAACTCGACAAACTCCGGTTCGGCGTCGGCGACATCTTCCCTTTCGAGGTAGGGCCGTAGCGATGCGGCCAAGTCCCGGCCGATTTGTCCGGCTGATTGCAGGGCTGATTCCAGGATTTCGGTTGTATCGCGGCGGAAGCAGCGGCGCGCGAAGTGGGCGACGGACTCTCCGTCCGCTTGTGGAGGATAACCCAGAGCCTTAAATGCCTCTGTAACGAGTTGCTCGTGGCCGTTGTCTGTCAGCCAGGCGAGCTTGTGCTGCCAAAGTAGATCGTCGTTGCCGATCACCGAGGTGACGGGGAAAATCGTCATGGGAATTCGACGACGGAAGAGAATCGGCATTGCTCGGCTGATCGAATCGGCGTATCCGTCATCGAAGGTCAGCACCACGGCGCTATTGACCGACTCGCCCCGTTCGAGTTTCGAGACCAGTTCACTGAGCCTTAGCGGTTTGTAATGCGCGGCCAAGTAGTCGATTTGCGATTCGAACACCTGGGGATCGTGAGTGGGGATGACCTCGTCCAGAAAATCGCCCGAGGGTTTGGCAATACGATGATAAGTAACGATGTTGATACAGCGATCGTTGTACCGGCGTCTGAGAAGCCGAACGAGCTTCCCGGATAAGGTGTCGAATTCCGTCTTATCGATGAACGTGTTCATCATAACTCCCCCATCTCGCGTCTCTTGATCGGCGTAACCGCATCCAGACAGGCCGCGAGTTGCCGCGTTTGATATTCTCTTGTCAGTGGTTTCAGTTTGGCCAAGGACCTTTGCGGCCTCAGATCGCCCGCGAGCCATTGGCGATACATATCTGTCAACTGGCGCGTGATGTCGTCCACGTCGTCAGGATCACAGAGCCAGACGCCGTCTTGGGCCCGAAGGACCTTCGCAGCCGCGCCTTGCGTTGGCACGACGGCAAGGATCGCCCGACCGCTGCCAAGGCACTCATAGATTTTCGTCGTCGTGTCATTTTCGCTTCCCGGCAAATTCGGGAGGAGCACAACGTTCACATCGGCGGAAGCCATCTCCGCAAGGGTCTGTGAATGCGTCAACATCCCCATGTATCGCACGGCGCCGTTGTCGGTCGGTTTTGCGAGATCCTTCGCATGTGAGCCGGGGCGCCCCGCGAAATCAAACCGCACGTGGTGAGCACTCCCTGGAACTGTTTCAAGGAATTTGCGAAACGCGGCCAGAATGTTGGCCGGACTCCGTGTCTTGTAGAGAGACCCCGCATAGAGTAGGCGGAACCGTTTCTGGGGCGTGTGATCCGTATAACACGGAAAGTCGTCCGGGTCGAAGCCATTGGCAATCGTGACACACTTCCGGCCAAGCCGGGCGCCGTACCTGACCTTGAACCGATCGGTCATGGCGTCGTTGACACTCACAATGCAGGAGGCCCGATGAAAGACGGCCGATTCGGACCAGCGCGTGAGTCGATGCCCCCACTTGCCTTGCCATTGCCGCCAGTGGATGTATTCGACCCAGGGATCCCGAAAATCAGCGATCCAAGGGCGGCGGATCACGTTTTGGATGCACAGCCCAATCATGTGGTCGCTAAAGGGCATTCCGGATGAGAAGATCGCGTCGAAGCGAAACCGCCGATGAAGTCGAATCGCGAGGCTAACCGCTGACGGGAGCCGCCAGATTCCCCGATCGGGAAAGGCAAAGCGATCGTGCAGTTTTTGGAGCCGCCATTTGAGCATCCCGCTCCAACGGAACTCGTCAAAACCCATTCGTCGCGTCATGGGTGCCATCGCTGCGGCACTTGCCCGTGCGAGAAAACTCGGCCAACTGTCGAGGGCGGGACTGAGCCGGTAGAGTGGCTGGCCATCCGGCAAGTCCAGCAGACCCTCGGCATCCGTAGCCCGCCGAGCGTCATGGGATGAGACTCTCCCTCGGCGCGTGGCGCCGGTGATGACGACGGAATCCCACCCGTGATACCCAAGGTATTTGACGAACTTCCGCACGCGGATCGCCCCGACCGAAGCCACGGGCGGGAAACGGCTGGCAATCACGAGGAGACGCCGGCGCGGACGGGACGCGCCCCCCACCGCTTGCTTCGCCGCCTGCTTGGCTGCTTGACCAAAAGGCGACCCCATCAGAGACCCCGGCCCCGTGGCAAAGGCATTCTCTTGGGCGCAATCGTCCGTGGCAGCCAGGGCCACCCCTGGAACCCGCGTGGGGATCAGCTCCTTGTCAAAATCTTGGTCGGGTTGAGCCAACAGGATTCTCCGAATCGGCGTACTCTGTCCGTGACGGCGCGGAAACCACGTCGTCCCATATCACCTCTCATAAGAAGTATCGATCGGGACTGAGGCAAACTGAAGACATATCGGAGGGTGTCGGCAGTACGTTATCGGACGGAACGCTCATACCGGGGAGATGCCTCTTTGTAGGGCTGGCGAGTGGTCCCGCCAACCTCGAAACCGGGAGAACCGAGCAGCAAGCCGCGGTCGGATGGGCGACACGGCAGAGACGACGTCGCATTTCGCATGAGTGTCCTCGGAGAGGATTGATCCGCCGAAGCGCCCAGGATAACTTTTTCATAGGTCTGCAACACTTCCGGCCAACAGTGAAAGGTCGCCGCATAACGATAGCCGGCCTCGCCGATTCTGTTGCACAGGCGGTCGTTCCAGCATAATTCGATGAGCCTGTCCGCGAAATCAGCGGGCTCATCCGCGACGACGATGTTGTACCGATCCACAACATCCAGACAAGAGGCGACCTCCGGGGTAGCGAGGACGGGTCGGTGGGCGGACATGGCCTCAAGCACCTTGTTCTGCAAACCCCTGGCGATCCTCATCGGCGCGACAACCACGCGGCACTTCTGCAAAAATTGTTGCGGATCCGCAATCTCACCGATCACCTCGACACCTCGAACATGACCCAAACGGCGGACCGATCGGGCTGGGTTTCGGCCGGCGATCAGCAGCTTCGCACCCGGCACCGTGGCGGATATTTTCGGCCAGACCTCACGAGCGAGCCACCGCATCGCGTGCACGTTGGGGGGATAGTGCATCGCACCCAGAAAGCCAATGACGGGACCGCACGTCGATGCCGAACTTGTGGAACCTGAATGCAAGTGTGTACCGTTCGAGATAACGTAGGGGGCTGCCAGTCTCGGCAGTGGATTCAAGAGCGTTCGCTCCTGCGCCGTGATGAAGATGACCGCGTCAAATGAAGAGAGGCATATCCTCTCAAAATTCCGCAAAAGCGAGCCTTCACGGTTGAACGCCATTGAAGTCGGAAAGGAGGTACGCTGCGCGTAATCAAACCACTTTTGACTGTCAACGTCACACATGTCCAAAACGCGACGTCGAAGGGGTAGCTCAAGCAGATAGGGCGCCATGCTTGTTGAGAAACAGGCGCCAACGTCGAAGTCTATCTCCCGACTCCATCTCGAAAGTCGCCGTCGTAGTTCACGGCTGTCGAATGCGCCGCACATCAGCGGCAAACCGCCGAGCCACTTCGCGGCCGCAGGAATCCACGTTTTGCGTTTGTGCAGGCGTACCGCGGCAACATCGGCGCACATCCGGCGTAAAGAATCCGCGTCGGCGAGGTCCCTATGAGTCTCAGCAAAACATGCAAGGTAGACATTGTGCCGGTGGGCAAGGTATTCCAACTGATGGAAGGTGCGGATCTTGTCGCCTTTGTCGGGCGCTGAGGGCACGCGAGTCGTGAGGAAGAGAATGTTTTGCCGTCGGGACACTTCCAATCTCCGCAACGCCGGTTTTCTTCACCTTCGCGTGTAGTGCCGGCCCCACGTTCCCGACATCTGTCACTGGCGCCTGTAGCCGAGCAGTTTTCCTCATTCCTCATCGACCACGAGAAGGCCAACACAACAGATCTTGCGACATGGTTGAGCGATTCCCCCCACCATCCCACTTTCCGGGTTATCCAGGGATTGACTTTGCCAGCCATCC
>CAZTAR010000163.1:0-9753 GCA_964611695.1 uncultured Planctomycetaceae bacterium
TGGGTCGCGCCCCCTCATTTGGCTCCTCATCCCCAGAAGCCTACCAGATCGGCATCCAGCCATCCAGCATCATCTAAACCGGAAAAGAGCCAGTCGCGTGGAATGGAGCGGCTCATTGTATCCAACTTCACACTCAGAATCGAATGTCGAAACGGTCGAACTCACCCGTTGCGGCGGAACTCGCCTCTTGCATCTCATGAATATTGGAGGACATCTCAGCCGATAAAGCGGAAACGAATCGGTCCACTTCGTCGCTCTCGCCCTCGGCGAGCATTTCCACGCGTCCGTCGGGCAGGTTTCGGATATACCCCGTTACACGATAGCCGGAGGCAATGCGGCAGGTTGTGTACCGAAACCCCACACCTTGAACTCGTCCGGAAAACAATACGGCCCGACGTTTCATGTGAATCCAAGCCAGGTTCGTTCAGCGATTCGCTCCTTCACCGGCTGGGATCCTACGTCGTTCACAGGTGTATGACAAGCGATCACCCTTGGTGGCCCGCAGTTCAGATCGGGGCGCAGGACACCTTCAGGACGAGGCACCCTTGCCAACGCCTGTCCGAGTCTGTACCCTACAGAGTCGGTATCGGGATATCAACGTGGCTCCGCAGCGCTTCGCGGGCGCCACAATACAGAGGTGGCCGCGCGCGGCTTTCTCTGTGTGCCTGCGGTCCGTTTTCACCGCCGGAGGATATCCGCCCCTGAGGTCGGTCGCAAGTGGCCGACGCGTCCATTGACATCTTATCACGTTGCCAAGTGCGACACAAAGAGGTAACAGAATGTACAAGAAACAGAAGCTCGCCAAAATCAAAAATAAGAAACGCCGCCTGAGACTCAAAGCCAAAGCACGCGAACAGAAGACCGCGGCGGCATCCCGATAGCGAGCGAGCGGCGCCGCATCAATCCTCGGATTCCACCTTCACGGCGCGGCCTTTCTCTTCCGGCTTCTTGCGAATCACGAGGTCCAGGACGCCGTGCTTGCACGTCGCCGTGATCCAGTCTTCTTCGACAGGCCCTGGTAAAACATACCGGCGACGGAAACTTCCAAACCGACATTCATTGCGAAGGTACCGCGGCGGCTCCTCGCCCCGGACCGGCGGCGGCTTGACTCCCTGGATGGACACTCGGTCCTCCAGGATGGAGACCTCCACGTCATCCGCCGAGAGGCCGGGCAATTC
Source organism: uncultured Planctomycetaceae bacterium (assembly GCA_964611695.1). Taxonomy (GTDB): domain Bacteria; phylum Planctomycetota; class Phycisphaerae; order UBA1845; family UTPLA1; genus CAZTAR01. The sequence goes on from CAZTAR010000163.1 coordinate 1,179, forward strand.
CACGCGGAGGTGGTAGGTCTTACCCTCATCAATCACGTCGACGGATGGCGCCCAATCCTGACCGTCCAGCGGTGCTGTCTTCAGGCCGACATGCCAGACTCGGTCCACCAGCCTGTCGAACTCGTCGCGGAAGTCCTGCAAGGACGTTGGGATGTTCCTTGAAAACGGGATCTCGGGCATGATCAGGCCTCCCTTTATCGCGCAATCGTCAGGGCATTATAGTCACGTCGTTTTGGTCAACACGTTGTTGTCGAAACATCGCCAGAAACGAAAGCCCACCTGGGCCTGTTGAATTATACCGCGCCGTTGGAAGAAAGTCGGCGGAATCTGTCAAGAAGAGCTTGCGAATGACTCGTGGGCTGAGACGCCGGATGTAGCGTCGGCCCCCTGTGGCCGACGTGAAGGGTGGACGGGCTTCCCATCGCACACGACGACAGAATCATGTCGGCGGCTGCATATCGGCTGTTGAACGTACTTGGTAATCCATGTCGGCCACAGGGGGGCGACGCTACACGGTCCGATTATGTTCGTGTGCTGCGCTGCCTGAGGGCCTCGTAGAAAAACAACGCCGCCGTCGTCGCGACGTTCAGACTGTCTGCCCGACCCAGCATGGGGATTGTAGCGCGCACGAGTCCGACACGTTCCCAGGTTGGTGTCAGACCGGCGGCCTCGGCTCCGAGGATGATTGCTGTCGGGCCGGACATGTCGATGTCCGTGTGGTTCTCCCCCCCCACCGGGCTTGCCGTGACCATCGACAGCCCGTGAGCCCGTACCCAGGACAATGTCTCCTCCGAACTGGCTTGAGCCAACTGAACTGTGAAGGCCGTGCCGAGGCTCGCGCGGATCACGTTCGGGCCGTAGATGTCTGTCACAGGGTCCACGGCGATGATCGCGTCCACGCCCGCGCCGTCCGCGCTGCGGAGGATCGCCCCCAGATTTCCAGGTTTCTCGATACCCTCCACGATGCCGACGAGTGGAGGGGAACTTAACTGTAGGCCGCCCAGGCTTCGCTCCGGCCGCTCCGCCACGACGACCACGCCCTCGGCGCGATCCCCGTAGCCGATCTTGGCGAAGACGGCCTCATTGACCTCGACGAGGTGCGCGCCCGCCTGGCGTGCCGGTTGCAGGAGGGCAATCTCGCCAGCGTTCTGTAGCATCCCTCGGCAGAAGAACACCTCTACAAACTGCACGCCCGCTTCAAGGGCCAGGACGATCTCTCGGCGACCGTCGATCAGGATTCGTCCACTGCGATCCCGAGCTCGTCGCTCGCGGAGCTTCACCACGGCTTTGACTCGCGGGTTCTGCACGCTGGTGATGATTTCTTCGTTCATTGTGGTGCAGCTCTTCGATGCCCACGGATTGCGATTCGTGGGCTTGGGGGGATTTCGTTATCCACCCCTCACAGCAACGACAGTGTGTTTGCCGAAGCTCTTTGTTTTTCCATTTCTTGTGATTGCAAAACTATTAGACAGGCACGGCGAAGTGAGCACAACCAAAGTAATCCGTGTCATAATGGGTGAGGCGACAAACATTGGTGGACAATATGGGATTGGGAGTCTTCGATGCCTGCCACGAAACTTCATGTTGTCACGGGTGCGTTCGGCTTCTCCGGCAAGTGTATCGCCGGACGCCTTCTGGACAAGGGCATCCGTGTCCGCACTTTGACGGGCCGACGCCCAACTTTCTCACCGCTTTGGGATGCAATCGAGACGGTTCCCTTCAACTTTCACAAACCCGCACGTCTTACCGACTCCCTTCGAGGTGCGGATGTGCTCTACAACACCTATTGGGTTCGATTCCCGAAGGACAACGCCAACCACGACACCGCCGTCGAGAATACGAGAACGCTGATCCGGTGTGCTGCGGACGCGGGCGTCTCCCGTTTTGTCCATGTGAGCATCACCAATCCCAGCGAGGATTCCGAGTTGAGTTACTTCCGCGGCAAGGCGGTGCTGGAGCGTGAACTCCGCGACTCCGGGCTCTCCTACGCAATCCTGCGCCCGGCCGTGCTGTTCGGGCACGGCGATGTCCTGTTGAACAACATCGCCTGGATGCTGCGGAAGCTGCCCGTGTTCGGCGTCTTCGGCCGCGGCGACTACCGGCTGCAACCTGTTCACGTTGACGATCTTGCTGCACTCGCGGTTCAGCTCGCGGAACGCCGAGACAATGTCATTCTCGACGCAGTCGGCCCAGAGACGTTTAGCTACAGAGAACTCGTCAGGCTCATCAGCAAGCACATAGACAGCAACACCAGAATCATCCACGTGCGCCCTACGACGGGCTTGATGATCGGCAGCGTGCTGGGGCGATTCCTCGGCGATGTGCTCATCACGCGCGACGAGATCAGGGGTCTCATGGCGAACCTGCTCGTCTCAAAGGAACCACCGACCTGTTCCACACGGTTCAGTGCTTGGCTGGCGGAGAACGCGGAAGAACTGGGAAGGCGGTACGCATCCGAAGTTGCACGGCATTACGGGTGACCGGGCAGGTGCTCGATCAGAGCGTCGATTTCTTCTTCCGTGTTATAGAAGTGTGGACTGACTCTCAAGCGTCCCTGGCGGGCGCTGATGACGGTGCGGAATTCCTGCCGTAGATGGTTCGCGATTCGATCGTGATCATGCGTGTCGGACACGAAGGCAAGGATGCCGCTCGCCTCGCCATCTGCCCGCGAACTGACGACTCGGTATCCTTTTCGCCGAACGCCCTCGGCCAATCGATCGGTCAGCTTCAGGACGCGGCGGCTGATCTTGTCCACACCGATTTCGAGGAGCCATTCAATCGACCCGGCGAGGCCCCAGATGCCTGCAAGGTTGTAGCTGCCGCTGTCGAAACGGCGCGCGTCCTCACGAAAATCGAGCTTGTAGTCTCCAAAGTCCAACGCATTCTTGACGGTCGCCCACCCCACGCAAGAGGGGCGCAACAAACCGAGTAACTCGTGGCGGCAATAGAATACGCCGAGCCCCTCCGGCGCGAGCAACCACTTGTGGCCGTCGGCGCTGAGGATGTCAATCTTCATTGCCCGAACGTCGATCGGCAAACAACCCAACATCTGAATCGCGTCCACGCAGAACAAGACGCCTCGCTGTTGGCAGGCCTCGCCGAGTGCCGCGAGGTCTGAGCGAAAACCGCTCGCATACTGCACTGCCGACACCGAGACCAGTCGTGTTCTGTCGTCGATCAGTTCGACCAGACGTTCCAGGGGCACCCGGCCCTTGTCTTCCGGGGCCATTTTCATCAGGACGCCGTGAGACCGCAGGTTCATCCATGGATAGATGTTCGCGGGAAACTCCACGCCGGTCGTGACGATGTTGTCTCCCTTCGAGAATTGCAGTCCGTTGGCGACGAAGTTAAGTCCTTCACTTGTGTTCTTGACGAAGGTGACCTCTTCTGGATAGCTATTGAGCAACTTGCCCACCAGATGCCGGGCTCTTTTCGCCTCGGGGAACAGACCACCGCGAGCATAAACGTGGTTCCTTGCCTCATCTACATAGCGCTGCATCGCCAAGGCGGCACGGCCGGAGAGCGGACCTACCGCGGCGTGGTCCATGAAGTTGTACTGCCGAACGATGGGCATTTCTTCGCGGGCGGCCTTAATGTCGATTTCCGGTTCCTGAACCACGGATCACTCCTCTTGAGTCGAGACGATTCGCACGTCTGGGGACGTGGCGCTGATATCCCTGCCAACGACGGAGAATCGTTCGGAGAGATTCAGCCGTCCCTAGGAGTCTATTCGGCAATATCAGGGAATTCCAGGAGCCGGTCGCGTGTCGTGGTTGACGCACAGGGCAACCGGCTGGAGGACTCAATTTGAAATGACAGGGGAAGTGGCCTATTTCACGCGAATCGCCGGCGCAGGGGCCTTGCCAATCCAAGGGTGCCGAGGACGGAGGCCATCAGGACCAAGGTACCGGGTTCGGGTGTCATCGCAAAGCTCGCTCCTTCGTCCCCTTCAACCGGCGTGAACTCCAAAGAAAGCGCCTCAAAGCCTGGCACTGTGTCGGGAAGTCCGTTTGTCATCACGCCCATCGGATCTGCCTTGAAGGCGGCCTCGAACATCTGCTGCACCAAGAACTGCATTTCGTCGTCCGACAAGGTGTCGCCGATTTCCAGCCGTGTGAAGAGTTCGTCGACCTCTTTCTGCTTTTGTGCGGAGTTGGAAAGAAGACGCGGGGTGGTGGCCTCCGTCCCTGCTCCGATCGCCTGCATGAAAGAGGCGACCATGTCGAAGGCAACATTCCCTGACACATCGATCGGACCAAGATCGAAATCGGTCACCTGTTCGTCTTGGACGAACAGGCCGTTCGATTCTTGCGAGCCGACGTTGGTGAAGCGAAGCTCGAAGTCGTAGAAGCCCAACGCGTTCATGGTTCCTTTGGAATCAATGAAGGCGTTGCCGGTCCACTCGAAATCCTGAATGCCGGTGTTGATTGTCACGGTGTAATTCAGCGGCGTAGGTGTGAATGTCGTGAGCCCGCTAAATTGGTTGTAGGCCCTCTGCCCCGTCTGGCCCTCGAAAAATATCTCGGGAATAAAACGCATCGTGTATCCGACCTTACTATGCACACCGACCGGCTGGTTTGATCCAACAACTGCCGGATCCTGTCCAAGTTGAATCTTGAAGGGGCCTAGATCGAGGGTATTTTCGTTGCCGTATGAGTCCGGCCCAAAGAAGCGGTAAGATTCGTATGTGTAACCGTCTCCCGGACGGTTGTATTCGAGCCGTTGGCGGAAGAGGTTGTTGTCGAACAAGGGTCCGCCCTGGGGCGTCGACAGAAACGAATTGTTCCCCGCATACTCCAGGCCCCGAAACAGCATTCGCTGGAAATCGCCATATTGCGCCGAGGCGTTCGTCGCGGAGCCAAGAACCACGGTTACGAGTACAGTAAGATTGATCACACTGAGTCTTGATCGCATCGGATGTCACTCCGTTTTATTTGTCGTTGCCCTTCGAACGATTCCCCCGAAGCCGTGAACACAACATCCACGCGCACCCCGCTTCGATGGCGTTTTCGATAACAACGTCGACCGGATGCTCCGGCATTGTCATATCGGCCGTCCCCACCCGTAGAATGAGTATTGATGGTCGTGCGGCGATTGCTTCAGAAGCGGCAGAGACGTCCAATAATATTGCACATGCCCGCGCATGATTGAACGAGACTGAACACCTGCACCTGCCAACGCTGAAAAAGCGGATGGTTGGGATTGGTATTCACACCTGCGTTTCGTCGAAGGGTGGTTTTGGACGAATGGCAGGATCCGTCTATCGGGGCAAACACTTCATCCGCAGCGGCGGCACACCCACCAGGCATCTCCCCGGTCGGCGTTTCCATCGAAACGCCGGCGGGGAGATTAGTGCCCCTTTGGTAGGAGGAGATTGTATCGCCGCAAACCTGAAGCAGGCTGCTTAGCGCGATGATTCTTTGGTGGCCTGTTCGCCTGAAGTTCCGGCCTTTGGTGCGGGCGTCTGCTTTTCGAGAATCGGCTTCTTCTCTTGGATCGGATTCTCAGCAGGCGTGCCTTGCGGTTGCACGGGCCTGGGCGGCTTTGGAATCGTTCTCTTTGGGGGTTTTCGGTCCGGCTGAACCGGCTTGGTCAAGCGTCTTAACTCGACGGGGACCTTCACCTGGGGCATCGTTGGAGAATTCGTGTCGATGAGAATCGCATCGCCATCGAGCTTTGGTAAGTAGCTCTTCGGGATTGTCAGTGTGACGATGAATTGAAAACCAGGTTTGGACTCGCTGACAGAAGCGATCAATGCGGGATCGGTTGTTGTGACTCGTGTGACACTTAGCGGCACATCCGTTCCGTTCCGAACGATGAGCCTGCGCTCCGTATCGCTTTTGCGCTGCGGCGAGAGCGAAATCTTCGCGGGCATAACGTCCACATCGGCCTGAATGTAGGCGTCAACCGGAATCTCCACGGTGGGTCTTTCTTTGAGACCCGTTGAGAATTCGACGCGGCCCTGGTGCGAACCGGGAGGTACTTCTCCCTTAAGAGATACAGTCAACTCGAATTGCTTGCCCGGTTCGAGGATCTCGACTTCGGCGGAAAAAAGCGGGTTGGTGCATCGAAGGTCGGTGATCTGCGCCGGGGCTTCGACATTGTTTTGGAGTGTCAATTTTCGGAGGACGCCTTCAGTGGCCTGTTCTACTTTGAGAATGCCGAAGGTGGCTCTCTTCGGGGTTGCCTGCAGTGGTACCCAGATAAAGCCGCCGATTTCGAGCGCCATCCGTTCTTGAGCGGGGGCATTCGTGAAGACAGTGATATTCTTCTTGACCTGACCGGAGAGTCTCTTCGTTCTGAATGTAACCGGAATAGAACCGGAATCGCCGGGCTGAATAACGCGGTCAAACTTGCCGGCCACTGTGCAACCGCAACTCGGCTTGACTTTCAGGATTTCGAGCGGGCCCGTCCCGGTGTTGGTGAACTTGAAAGCGTGTTTGACTTCTGAGTCGTCGGCATGCCGGCCAAAGTCGAACTTCGGCTCGTCAAACTTGATCGCAGGAATTTCTCCAGGCTTGAGGACGATGGTAGGCTTCGGAACACCTGGGTAGCTCTGGATAACTCGGGGGGAGAGGCGTTCGGCTTCCGCTTTCTGCGTCGTCGGAGCTGATTTTGGAGTAGGCTTCAATGTGGACTTCGGGGCAGGTTGAGATACGGCGGGCGTACCCCCTGAAGGCTCAGCCTGCTGTGCGATGGAAGATCGAGCCGCCACCAGCATCAAGCTGGTCGCGATCACGGTCATGAGCGTCGGACTTAAAAGACTTGTTCTTCTATTCACGATTACCTCCCAATGAACTACAGGCATTTGATTACCCCCCCCGTTCATAAGAAAGTGTACCACATCCTCCAGCCACGGACTGTAACGGCTCTGTAAAAGCGGAAAAGGTCAATCGCTCCTCTGGCAAATGGATCTCGGGTGAATAACAGTAACTTATTGAAGTTAAAGGAACAGCCAGCCTCCATCCGGAGCCCATGGATTGCGATCCATGGGCTTGCCCCGTGCTTCATTCGTTATCTCCAACGCTCAATAAGTGAACTTGCTTTATTGGACAGGTGGCTGGCTTTCTTCATCGGGGCCGGGGGCGGTTGGTTCGAGTTCTATCCTTCGCAGGCGGTAGGAGACATCTTCGAGGACGCCGCGCGAGGAGTTGATGAGGTCGGCGACGATGCCTGTCAGGACCATCTGAAAGCCGGCCAGCATGAGGATCGAGGCGAGGATCAGTGATTGGATGTGAAGGTCGGACTCCTCGGGCACCCAGAAGTAGTAATGGAGGAACCGCAGGCCGAGCACAAACCCCATCGCGAATGCGGCGAGGCCGGCGATGGAGAAAATCTTCATCGCACGATAGGAGGAATAGACCCTCACCATGATGCCGACGGAGTGGGTGATGAAGACGCCAATGTTTGTAAAGAGCCGGGACTCCCTGAGCTTTTCGTTCGTGCGAATGGGGACGTTGACGGTGATGATCCGTTTGCGGCCTGCCTGGATGACGTGATCGACGGTGTGGTCGAAGTCCGTCGAACAGGCAATTCGCATGGCGGCTTCGCGCGTGTAGGCTTTAAACCCGCTGGCGACATCCGGAACATGCATGTTGGCGAGCCGGCTGACAACGCGGCTGCCGAGCGTCTGCATCTTCTTCTTCACGAACGAGAAATGGGCGATCTTCTCCGGTTCTCGATCGCCGATGACGAGGTGCGCGCGGCCTTCGAGGATCGGTTTGACGAGCTTGGGTATGTCGCCGCCGTGATACTGGTTGTCGCCGTCGGTGTTGACGATGATGTCCGCGCCGTGACGAAGGCAGAAGTCGATCCCCGCCGCGAAGGCATGGCCCAATCCACGATTGCCTGGAAAGCTGAGAATGTGGTCGACGCCTAACTCCCGGGCAAGCTCAACGGTGCGATCGGTGCAGCCGTCGTCAATGACGAGAATCTCAACCTTGTCGATGCCCTCAATCTCGCGCGGAATATCGGCCAGCGTCGCGGGCAGGGTCTCCTCTTCGTTGAGGCACGGGATTTGAACAATGAGCTTCATGCGAACCTCGGACTAGCCTGCAGGCCCCGCCCCCATCGAGTGGTGCGGGCGTCATACCATCTGGGCGGAGGCTACCCGCTGCCCGCGTGGATGTCCAGAGGAAACACCGGACAGATGCATCGTGTATCATCAGCGGCGTAACAGACCACTACGATTGCTGGCTGGAGGGAGACCACAGGATGAAAATGGATACACAAGTGATAGAAGTCCTCGGGCGGAATCGGCTTGTCAATGAGTTGCTGAAGGCGGGCATCGAGGTGGCACTGCCAGTCCGGGACCGCGGCGTCGACGTGATCGTGTACGCCGACCTGAAAAGCCAAGTCAACGAGTTTGCTGCACGTCCGATTCAAATGAAGGCGGCCTCGACAGCCACATTTGGTGTGGATCGCAAGTATGAGCGCATCCGAGGTTTGCTCATAGCCTATGTTTGGTACGTTCAAGAGCCGAAACGAGCCGTCACATACGTGCTGACATTTGCAGAGGCGACGTAACTGTTTACCGTCGTGCGAGGGTTTCATGACGAGTCGGTGAGGACGGCCG
>CAZTAR010000164.1:0-9747 GCA_964611695.1 uncultured Planctomycetaceae bacterium
AGTTCCACGTAAACCGCGCCCCGCCATACACCGCCGCATGTTGATACGGCAGCAAAGCCACGACAGGCTCGTTCCGTTTCGTGTTGGTAGCGCACGCGCCGCCGCCTTCACAACCGCCCATAGGCTCCGCCTTCTTCTGTTGATACGCCCCCCAGTCTTGCTCAGCGCGCCCGCTGCGGGTTGAAAGGGCCTCGGGCCTATCGGAGTGAGGCAGCTACGGCCATACCGCATTCAGTAAACGGTTGTCCGATATTTCGCAAACCGAGTATGATACAGGGCCTCAACGTGCCGATGAGAAGCCACGAGTGAGGCCGTTGTTTTCAGATCCTGGAGACGCGACATGTGCAAACAGGTGATTGATGTCCTGCTGGTCAACGCAGACGTTCTCGGCAGAGAGAAGGGCAAAGAGGAGAGAGACGATGTTTGGCACCTGATGAAGAACCGAATTGCTCTGGCCGACGACGGCCACATATCGGTCGGCTGGGACGAGACACTTCCATTGCAAGAGGACATTCTTGATTGTTGCTTGCCGGCCGTGAGGTGGCAGGGCAAACCAGGCCTTCACCCCACGCGACAGTTTTCGACGCACTATGCTCTATTGAACGACGCTCCGGCTAAACCAGAAGAATGGAATTGGGATCCAGATCAGCGTCTCAGGGAGTTTGTAGTGCTGTCGCGCATCGTTCATCCCTCGGCCATCGGTTTCGAGTATTGCGCTCGACTTATCAAAAAGAGCAGCAGCGAGTGGGACATCATTCCGGCCGACGGACTCCCAGCAGCTTACCCCACCAATCCACGAACGTTTCTGCTGAGCAACGAATGGCAAACGACAGCCAATCTCGTCGAGAGATGGAGGGAATCTGGCGCGTTTCACAATGAATCCAATCACCGAATCTACAACGCACTCTGGTGGCGGGAGAAAACTGCGGAGGAATGCTATCTTCAGGCGAGATGGCTGTTCTTGATAATTGCAATTGAGGCACTTATCAAACTGTGGAATGGGCCGAATAGGCTTGGCTCAACAAAGAATTTCGTGTATGGCATGCAGCTGCTCTCAAGCGAGCTCGGTGTCGAATACTCAGTGGAGGATGCCAGATTGGCGTACAGTATCCGCTCCTCTTTCTCTCACGGACAAGACTGGCCTTTGCATTCCATTAACTCGTACCGGACGAAGAACGGAAAGCATGAACTCGTCGAAGATCGAGAGTGCCCGATGGAAACTACACCCCTGTATGATAGGACCGAGACGGTTCTCGATTGGGCACTCAAGAAAGCAATTGAGGACGACGAATTCCAGCATCTTTTCGTGGACGACGCCCTGTTGAGTGAACATTTGGATTCCATTGGTAGTGACACGGGAGCACACAATTCCGAGGGAGGTGCTTGAGGACGTGGCACAGCATCGTCACAATCGCATCACCCTACAAACGTACTGACAAGCGATTACTTGATGGTGTTACACATTTAGCGTGAGATCGGAACGAATGGACGACATCATAGCGAACGCACGCTTTGACGACACGCTGGCGTCGTATGAGACCTTCTTCGACCATCAGTGGGCTAAGAACATTGGGAACCTTGTCGCTGGAACGAAGCTGGAGTCGCCAGTCGATTTCCTCCGAATGCATTGGAAGTTCGTCGCAATGCCCACCTGATGCCCTGGCTAATTACTGAGTCCTTGCGGAAGTCAGTCTTGGGTTTCCTGACGGGGTATCGTCCGGTGGGAGTTCGGCTCGCGGAGGCCATGCAGATTCGACTGCTCAATGAGTTGGGTGACATCTTGCCGCGCCGCAGCAAAAAAGCCCTCAGAGCTGCCATTGACAACCTGACAAGTAATGTTCTCGCTGATGATGCAAGGGTCAAGCAGGCTGTGGCGCGTGGCGTCCGCTCGGCCGATATCTGGTCCGACCTCATTGACCAGCCGGAGTTTGTTCTCAGTATTTGTGGATCGCAGCGCCTTTGCTATGCCGGGGTGTACTTTGCGTACGAGAATTTTGTTCGGCAGTGCACTTCCCTGGCGACGGGCACGGACGAAGTTGAATACCACAACAACTTCACGAAACAAGAGGAAGACATGCGGATGGTTTTCGGCGACACGACCACAGATCGCGTAGCTGACCAACAAGTCAACATCGCTAGGCTTGTCCGAAATGCTCTTGTGCATGCGGGCGGACGGATCGGCAACGAGCTGCGCAAGATTCCTCATGGGCTCGCTCTGGAGAATGACGTGCTGCAGGTTATGGCCCCCGACACATCGAGACTGTTTGGGCAACTCAAGATGCGCGCTTCGGTACTCGCAGAACGGGCCGTGGCATTGCCTGTTTTCAGGCAGTCTGACTGCACGGAAGCGTCCGAACGCGAAGCGTAGCAGGCTACACAACGACCTCCGGATCAGCCGCGGAGCGGCGGAAGATCGCAGCCCACGGCGTGAGCCGTGGGTGAAGAGGCCGACGCGCTTTGCTCAGCCTTTCGCCCTTGCAGGGCTTGTGGTCTCTCTTTGCTACGTTGCCCACGGGGGGACAACGCTACCCGTTAAACACGGCTTGCGCCGTGGGCTGGATACTGCCGCTCCTTCGGAGCTGAGGAGACGATCGCAAAGGGCCCCGGAGGGGTCGGCGCGAGTGGCCACGGGCGCAGCCCGTGGGAACCGGTCGGCCACACGGATGCCGCCCCGGAGTGGCGGACGCGACGCGGTCATTCGGAAGATGACGCCCACACCCGGAACATGACGGTCACGCCTTCGTCCGCCCCTCCGGGGCGGGATGCTCCATTCCCGACTCGATCCACGGGTTCCGCTTCGCTCCACCCGCGGCTATTCACGTTCGCCCCTTCGGGGCGGTTGGCTTCGCGGGCACGACATCCACGGGCTCCGCTTCGCTTCACCCGCGGCTACTTGCGTTCGCCCCTTTGGGGCGGTGGGGTTTGCTCTCGCCGACTTCCTGTTGGACGTCGATAACCAACGGTGATCCTCGGCCGACAGGGGCGTCGGCCGCTACGAATTCAGCGGAACCGCGTCAGCCATTGGCCGACCACTCGCGGAGGTGTTTGATCTCGGCTTCGTCGATGCCGAGGGAGGTGAGGAATTCCTGGTGGGCGTCCGGCTCCATCTTCTCGAATTGGATATGCCAGTTGTGCATCGCCTCTTCGGTGAAGCCGGCCGCTTTCATGACGGCCACCCATTTATCTTTCGTGAGCATTTCATTCTCCTGTTGCAGTTCATCCTGTTTGAGTAAACGAACAATGCAGCGCTGCTGCCTTCGAAGGTTTTCGATTTCATGCTCCAGCGTCTGGAGCCGGTGTCGCAGGATCGCGGCGGCGGTGTCTTCATGGGCGTCGCCGAGGATCTCCGCGATCTCCTTGAGGGGGACGCCCATGCGGCGGTAAATGCATATCTGTTCGAGCCGGTCGATGTCGGCCTTCGAGTAGAGCCGGTATTCCTTTGCGGAACGTCCGCTCGGCCGGAGCAGTCCCAGGCGGTCGTAGTAGAGCAATGTGCTACGAGCCAAACCGGATTTTTTTGCGAGAGTTCCGATGGTCACGTCGGCGGTTGCCACGTCTTGTTCTCCCGTGGGGGCACGTTTCGTGGTGCTTCAAAACCCGTTAAGCTTGAGCAACACAGAGCAGTTCACGCTTGCCTGTGGCTGTGGCACGGGCGTCTCGCCCGTGAATCCACCGCCGAGACGGCGGTGCCACAGGTGCACTCAACCGTGAACTGCTCTCGGCAATCGTGTAGCGTCCGACCCCTGTGTCGGACGTGGAAAACAAACTGTTGGCCTCGGCCGACAGGGGCGTCGGCCGCTACGATGAAGTTCACCTGCCTTAAGCTTACGCTATGAAGCTTTAGACAGGTCAAGCGGGAATTTGGCTTGGGCCGCTTTTTTTTAGTTGGCGATCGGGAGCCGAGTCCGCAGATTGAGGTGATTCGATGAGAGTGCGAGCCGAGGACTACGCTGGGAAGGTCACCATCACCGACGGTGCTTGGGGGACGGAGATGGACAAGCTCGGCTGTTTGCCCGGTTTCTGTCGCGAGGCGTGGAATGTCAGCAAGCCGGAGTTGGTCGAGCAGGTGGCGGGTGCTTACGTGGCGGCAGGCGCGCAGATCATCCTGACGAACACCTTCGGATGCAACCGGTTTATCCTCAAACGGCATGAACGGGCGGATGAGGTTGTGGCGTACAACCGTGCCGGGGCGGAGATCAGCAAGCGCGCTGCCGGCTCGAAGGCGAAGGTGTTCGGCTCGATCGGTCCCAGCGGCGCGATGATCATGATGGGCGATGCCACGGAAGAGGAGTTGTTCGATGCGTTCAAGACGCAGGCGCTCGCGCTCGCGGAAGGGGGCGTCGACGCGTTGGTCGTTGAGACAATGTCCGACCTGGCAGAGGCGACCGCGGCGGTGCGAGCGGCCAAGACGACCGGGCTGATGGTCGTTGCATGCATGACGTTTGAATCCGGCAAGGACCAAACGCAGACCATGATGGGCGTGTCGCCGGAACAAGCCGCACCCGCATTGAGCGAGGCGGGGGCAGATATCCTCGGCTGCAACTGCGGCATCGGAATCGACAACTACATCAAGGTCGCGGCGAAGTATCGGGCCGTGAGTGACAAGCCCATTTGGGTGAAGGCCAACGCTGGCTTGCCCGAGATTAAGGACGGTCAGGTGGTTTATACGATGCAGCCGGGGGAATTTGCGGAGAAGGTGAAGGGCCTGGTTGCGGCGGGGGCGAACATCGTCGGCGGCTGTTGCGGCACAAGCCCCGAGTTCATCGCTACAATGTCGAAGATGTTGTACTAGGCTCTGTCACTGGTCGAATGATGGGTGCCACTGGCGGCTGGCCCGCCAGTGTCCTGTGAGCGGTTGTTGGTAATTTCGCACTGGCGGACAAGCCGCCAGTGGCACCCACGTTGCTCGCGCATCCCTCACATGACGCTTGACGGAGCACTAGAGCCGTTTGCGTGCGAGTGTAGAGGCCGATGCCCCAGTCGGCCAACGAAGAACTGAGCCGCAACTGTGAGGGGGCGGTCAGCACCCGGATGTGAGGGTTCGTCCGAGTTTGTGAGGTACCGGTTGCTTGCTCGCGCGGCTCTGATCGACGTCCGACACGGGGGTCGGACGCTACGAAATGGGTGCCACGCTCCTGGCACCTGACAGGAAAGGACCGCAGTGGGCTTGAAACTCGCAATCAGTGGTAAAGGGGGCGTGGGCAAGTCGACCGTTGCGGCGATGTTTGCCCACCTGGCCGCGGCCGAGGGTCGGCGCGTGCTGGCGATTGACGCCGATCCGGACGCAAACCTCGCGGCGGCGTTGGGCATCCCTGCTGACGAGCGGTCTGCAATCGTACCTCTGGCCGAGCGGCGCGCCTTGATCGAACAACGAACCGGTGCGAAGGTCAATCAATACGGCCAGGTCTTCAAGCTCAACCCGGACGTTGCAGACATCGCGGAGAAGCAATCGGCCCAGTTTCGCGACATTCATCTGCTCATTCTGGGGGCAATCGAGAGCGGGGCCTCCGGGTGTGCCTGTCCGGAGAGCGTGTTGCTGCGGGTACTCCTGATGGACGTGGTCCTCTATAAGGAGGATTGTGTTATCCTTGATTTCGAGGCAGGGCTGGAACACCTCGGCCGCGCGACCGCACAAGGCGTTGATCTGATGGTGGTCGTCGCTGAACCGGGTCGCCGCGCTGTTGAAACGGCCTCCAGTGTTCGTCGAATGGCCGGCGAGATCGGCATCGGCCGCGTGGCGGTCCTTGGCAACAAGGTCGCCGGCGACGAAGATCGAGCGTTCCTGGAGACAGAACTGGGTGGAGCGGACTACCTCGGTAGCCTGCCGTTCAGTGAGATTATCCGCCGGGCCGATCGAGAGGATGTGCCGTTGGTGGACATTGCGGACGCAGGACTCATGGGACAGTTTCGCGACTTGTGGGAGAGGGTTAAACAGCAATCGACGGCTTGAGACACCCAAGGAGACTCATGATGGTTATTAGGCCCAAGTGCACCGCGACGGCAATCGGCTCGATGCCGTATGCTGACGCGGCGCGGGCAATCGAGGTCGTATTCGGATCGATCCCCGATGCACCGATCTGGCCGCAATTGTCCAAACGCGGCCTGCGCGAGCAGATGGAGATTCAGTATTCCGAGGGATTGCCGCGGATCGTGATCGACGAGGAGAAGGCCCGAATGTACGTCGACACGACCGGCGACTACTCCGAGGAGTTGGCCGCGTTCTACGAGGGCTACATGGCGGCCGACGAGACGGGCGACTGTTCTTCGGTGGCGATCACGCCCGCATTCTCCGAGGGCATTCCGGCCTTGGAGCGTAAACTGCAGTCTGACGGTCGAAAGCTGCCTTTCGTGAAGTGCCAGACGACCGGTCCCATTTCGTTCGCCCTCACGATCGTCGACGAGAACAAACGCGCGATCTACTACAACGAGGAATTCGTTGACCCGATCGTCAAGGGAATGGCGATGAAGTGTCGTTGGCAGATCCAGAAGTTCAAGTCTTTCGCGGACAACGTCATCTGCTTCGTCGACGAGCCGATCCTGTCGGCGTTCGGAAGTTCTACGTACGTTTCGGTGCAACGCGAAGACGTGGTCTCAAAGCTGAACGAAGTGATTGAGGCGATTCATGCGGAGGGCGCGATTGCAGGCGTACACTGTTGTGGAAACACGGACTGGTCATTGCTCGTGGACGCCGGCGTCGACATCGTCAATTTCGACGCATTCGAGTTCGGCGAAACGGTGGCCCTCTATCCGGAGCACATGAAAACACATCTTGTCGAGCGGAAGAATGCGTTGGCATGGGGCATTGTACCGACCAGCACGGCCATTCGAGATGAGGCGGTTGACAGCCTGGTGCAGCGGTTCGAAAAGGGAGTCGACCACCTTGCGGAGCGGGCCGGCATAGAGAGGCAGGTACTCGTTGAACAAGCCTTCATCACACCTTCGTGTGGCACAGGTTCCATGGATGTCGCCGATGCGGAGAGTGTGTTCGACTTGCTGGGCAAGACCAGCCAGGTGCTGCGCGAGAAGTACGGCTTCTAGGGTTCTCGTGCAGAACTGTGGCACAGGCGTCCCGCCTGTGATCCCATCCGCGATATCCCACCGGCGAGACGGTGGTGCCACAGAGGTCGGCCACAGGGGGCCGACACTACTGACGGAGCACGGGTAGCCAATGAGTTGGACACTGGCCATCACGGGGAAGGGGGGCGTCGGCAAGACCACGCTGGCGGCGCTCGCGGTGCGGTGGTTGACGGAGCACGGGCACGCGCCGGTGTTGGCCGTTGACGCCGATCCAAACATCTGTCTCGATGCGCTTCTTGGCGTGCAGGCCCATTCAGCTGTGGGATCCGTCCGTGAGGAAGTCCGGCAGATTGCCCAGGCCCAACCAACTTCGACCTGTGGCATGGGCAAACAGCAAATGCTCGAAATGCGGATTCAACAGAGCCTCGTCGAGGCGGATCGTTTTGATCTCGTGGCGATGGGTCGTCCGGAAGGGCCGGGATGCTATTGCTATGCCAACAACGTATTGGGGGCCGCGATCCGTCGTTTGGCAAAGGCGTACAAGGCTGTCGTGATTGACAATGAGGCAGGCCTGGAAAATCTCAGCCGCCGCATCGTTCAGCAGGTCGATTATCTACTGTTCGTCGCCGACCCATCCGCACGCGGAATCACCACGGCCAAGAGGTTGTACGAGTTGGCGGTGGAGATGCGGATCGATGCGGGCGCGATGGGCGTAGTCGTAAACCGCATGCGCGACGGTGAGTGCCTTGATCGTGCGCGTGGAATCTTCGACAATACCCCGGTTCGTCTCGTAGGTGGTATTCCCGAGAGCGATGCACTCGGAAATCGCGACGCGGAAGGGGAGCCGGTCTGGTCCCTGCCTGAAGAGGATGGTGTTTACATCGCCGCCTCGGCGGTTTTGGGGGAGATGATCTCCGGTTGACGCAATGGATCTGATTTCCCGGGGCGGCGGGAACGTGGGGCGGACTGGACGCAAGGTCTCGCAGAGCGTAGACCACAGTCTCGCAGTCGCAACGTGAGGTGTTAGTAGCGCAGGAGAAGTAATGGCCAAGGAGCGTTTGCCGGAAGAGAAGGCGACTGACGCAGCCAGCGTGGCGATGCTGGAAAAGGCGGCAGCCGACGGAGTTGGCGACGCCTTTGCCCGAGCGGACGCGCAAGGTAAGAGCTGCACCTTCGGGACAGACGGCGTTTGCTGCCGCCTGTGCCATATGGGCCCGTGCAGGATCACCCCCAAGGCGCCGCTGGGCATCTGCGGCGCGGATGCCAATACGATCGCCGCTCGCAATCTGCTCCGCGAGGTGGCTGCCGGCGCGGCGGCGCACAGCGATCACGGCCGCGGGCTGGTTCTGTTGCTGAAGTCCATCGCCGAGGGACGCGGCGGCGACTACCGGATTAAGGATGAAAACCGCCTGCGCACTGCCGCAGCCGAGTGGGGCATCGATATCACGCGCGGAAATGACGACGACACGGCGGCGATGTCGACCCGCGAGATCGCCGCGAAGTTGGTCGAGGTCTTCCAAAGCGAGTTCGCATTGCAGGAAGGCAAGCTCAAGACTCTCTCGCTCGCGCCGGTTCCCCGGCAGGGTGTTTGGGATCGGCTTGGCATCGCGCCGCGCGGCATCGATTCTTCCATCGTTGAGGCCATGCACCGCACGCACATGGGCGTGGACCACGACTACCGCAATCTGGTCCATGGCGCGCTCAAGACGGCGCTGGCCGACGGTTGGGGCGGATCGATGATCGCGACGACCGTCAGTGACATTCTCTTCGGCACACCGGAGCCGATCCGCGGCGCAGCCAACCTCGGCGTCCTGGAAGAAGGCAGCGTCAACGTCCTCGTCCACGGACACGAGCCGGCGCTCACGGAGATCCTCGTTGCCGCATCGCGCGATCCGGAGATCGTCGCGGAGGCCAAGGCCGTCGGCGCGGATCGCGTCAATCTCGCAGGCATCTGCTGCACCGCGAACGAGGTGTTGATGCGCCACGGCGTCCCCGTCGCGGGCAACTTTCTCCAACAGGAACTCGCCATCGTCACCGGGGCGGTCGAGTTGATGATTACCGACGTGCAATGCTGCATGGCCTCGCTGCCGTCGGTGGCCCGCTGTTATCACACGAAGATCCTGGCGTCGAACCCGATCGCCCAAACCGTGAACGCCGAGCCGCTGGACTTTGAAGAGTCCGACGCGATGGGGTGCGCCAAACGCATCCTGCGAAAGGCGATCGCAAACTTCCCCAATCGCGATCCTAAGAAGGTGGCGATCCCCGACGTCAAACACCCCCTCGTCGCCGGCTTCAGCAACGAGACCATCTTCAACATGCTCGGCGGCAGGTTCCGCCGCAGCTTCCGGCCGCTCAACGACGCGATCATCACGGGCCGCGTTCGTGGTCTGGCCGGCATCGTCGGCTGCACGAACGCCCGAGGTCGGATCGACGACTACATCGTCACACTGACGAAAGAGTTGATTCGCCGAAACATTCTGGTCTTGCAAACCGGCTGCGCTGCCGTCGCCTGTGGGAAGCAGGGACTGCTGACCCCGGAGGCGGCACTGGAACTGGCGGGGCCCAGTCTGCGAGAGGTGTGCGAGGCGGTCGGCATCCCGCCGGTCCTGCACATGGGCTCTTGTGTGGACAACTCGCGAATCCTCATGGCCGCCACGTACGTGGTCGAAGAAGGGGGGCTTGGCAACGATCTGTCGCAACTGCCGGCGATCGGCGCGGCGCCCGAATGGA
>CAZTAR010000165.1:0-9679 GCA_964611695.1 uncultured Planctomycetaceae bacterium
CGCTCGCTGGGATCTGTGCGGGGGGCCGCCCGAAAGGGCGGTCCCTACCGCGACCTATAGGAATCGCTTACAGCCGTAGCACGCTCGCGCTCATGGGGTATACTCTCCGCGGACACTTTCAGCAAGCCAGAGTACCGCAGTCAGAAGCCAACCGAGGAGGCTCATCATGGACTCCCAGCCGACCGTCGCCTATTTCTCGATGGAAATCGGCCTCGACGCCGCGATACCTACCTACAGCGGAGGTCTGGGAATGCTCGCGGGCGACTCATTGCGCGCTGCGGCCGATCTCAGGCTGCCCATGATCGCCGTGACGCTGGTTCACCGGCGGGGGTATTTTTACCAGCGCCTCGACGCCGAGGGCGGCCAGACCGAGGAGCCCGTGGACTGGGCGCTCGACGACTACTTGAAGCCGCTCGAGCCACGCGTGGCCGTGACGCTCGAAGGCCGCTCCGTCAAGATCGCCGCGTGGCAGTTTGACGTCGTGGGCATGTCGGGGTTCACCGTCCCTGTGGTCCTGCTTGACACCGATCTGCCTGAGAATGTCGAGGCGGATCGATCCATCACGCATTATCTCTACGGCGGAGATACGCGGTATCGGCTTCTGCAAGAGGCTGTCCTAGGGATCGGCGGCGTGCGCATGCTTCGGGCCTTGGGCCTGAAGGCGTTCCAGCGCTACCACATGAATGAGGGCCATGCGGCCCTATTGGTGCTCGAATTGCTCAAGGAGGAGGCCGCTGCACAGCAGGCGACACCCACGGATCAGTCCGTCATCGACGCGGTTCGGCGAACTTGCGTCTTCACCACGCATACCCCGGTCGAGGCTGGACACGACCGGTTCCCGGTAGATCTCGCCCGCCGTATTCTCGAACCGGAACTCATGAAGATACTCACGTCCACCGAGGGGCAGGACGCGCTTTGCTGTGACAATCTCCTGAACATGACCTTCTTGGGCTTCAGCCTTAGCCACTACATCAACGGCGTGGCCAAACGGCATGGCGAGGTGTCGCGCCAGATGTTCGGACGTTATCCGATCGATGCGATCACCAACGGCATCCATTCAGTCACTTGGGCGGCGCCTTCCATCGCGGCGATGTTCGACCGGCACATTCCGGGTTGGCGTGAGGATACGGCCAGCCTGAGGTACGCGATGTCTATCGAGCACGGCGAGTTGTGGAAAGCCCATACCGATGCCAAGCAGCGTCTGATTGAGGAGGTCAACCGCGACACGAACGCCGGATTCGACCGAAATATCTTTACCATCGGCTTTGCACGGCGAACAACAGCCTACAAGCGTGCCGATCTGATTCTGACGGATCTGGATCGGCTCAAGCGTATATCTCGCGACGTCGGCGATCTCCAATTGGTCTTCGCTGGCAAAGCGCATCCGCACGACAGTCAGGGCAAGGAGACCATTCGAACGATTGTTGGCGCCTGCCGCGAATTACATGCTGAAGTCCGCGCCGTGTACCTTCCTAATTATGACATGGAGAGGTGCCGGCTGATGGTGGCCGGTGTGGACCTTTGGTTGAATACGCCTCAACCCCCGATGGAGGCTTCCGGCACAAGTGGCATGAAAGCCGCCGTCAACGGGGTGCCGTCCCTCAGTATTCTCGACGGGTGGTGGTTGGAAGGCTGCATCGAAGGTGTAACCGGTTGGGCCATCGGGACTGATCCCATGGCTGGCAGTGCCCATAGCGGCACCGAAAGTCCATCGTCAGATGAGGCACGCCGGCGAGATGCGGAATCCCTCTACACGCAGCTTGAACATGTGATCGTACCGATGTTCTACAAGGACCGCGATCGCTACATCGGCGTGATGCGGCACGCCATCGCCATCAATGGTTCATTCTTTACCACGCGGCGCATGATGCAGAACTACGTGACCAAGGCGTACTTCGAGTAGGGTCGGCAATTGATCCGCTGGATCACCCGAAGGGACAAGCGCTCTTCTGATGGGCGAGATGATGTTGCCGAGGCAAGGTGTGGGGCTGAGCGGGTGCCGAATGATGAGACAGAATCTCGCTCTCAACATCGAGAGACAGGGATAGGTCACCTCGGTTTTCGCCACCGACCCAAAGAAAGTGAGGACTCATGGCATGGCCCAGGCTGCCGGCAAGGGTGTTCCTGAAGCCGCGAGTCCGTCTGATCTGGCCGCTTGTCTTCACTCGCCCCGGCAGGTTACCCATGCAGGTTGAGAAGGGCCCACCTTTGACGCGGAATGCGGCGAGAATCAAAGACGCCCGTGGGCAACCTCTGACGCCGCATGATCTCGCGGGGGGGATCGAGTCTCGCCGGTTTTCTCCGGTTTGGTACGCAGAAACGATAGGATGAGAGCCCCGTCCGCCGGTCTCGCGCCCGGGGGCGAGCCAATAGTTGTCGAGTATGGATAATAGTAGTCGTATTATCACCACAACTCCCTTTCTCGGTGTATTATCGGCCGTAAGTCTAGACGGCTGCCCGCCACGTACCGGAAACCCGCTTGGTGAATCGGGTGATCGTCGGCAATTGAGGCCAATGTTAAGGATGGTGTCATCACATAGAAAAGTCCCGGTGCTCGTTTTTGAACCGAATCATGCAAATATCATCGGTGAAATATCAAGTCTTGCTGCGCCTATGCCTTGATTCTGAGGCCGCATTCCAATAACATGGATTTTGTCAGCCTGTGGGAGCGTTGGAATCTGCTTATCTATGAAGTGGTTCCTCGCCTTGGAGCCTGCGGTCGATCCGGAGGTGCCCCAGTTTGATCACGGGCTGCCGTATATCTTGGCGAGTCCAAGGCAAGTCGGATCGGTGATCGATTCGGCGGCAAGTCGTACTCGCTTCGGGTTCGGAGGATCACAAGGGAAGAGGGGTTGGCACTGAACCGGAGAACAAGGGAAGACGCCATTTTCCAGGCAGATTATTCACGCTGCCCTTTCGGCATCGGTTTTTTGAAGCCGACCGGGGATGCTGTGCGCCCATCCTACTCCCCCCTCCAATAACAGTGTGAAGCTCAGCCAAAGTTTGGCTGAAAAGTGGATGAAGCTAGTTGTGCTCCGTATAGGAAAGGGAACACTAACACCTTATTACAGGAGGAGTCTCATGAGCCAGAGAAGAGTGTGTATTATGGCCGTTGCACTTTTGTGTGGCGGCGCGCTGTTGGTTGCCTCGGCGGTGGCGGATTCACCACCGAACGCGGCAATACAGGCGAAAGAACCATCTTCCCCCAACACCCCGGCGATATCAACTTCTGAAACGAAGCTGAATGCCACCGAGGGTGCCTCGGGCGTGAAGATGATTCCAACCAACCAGGGTAAGTTGGTGCCGTGGGTGGCGCCGGCCCCCCCAAGTGGTCAAGCCGCCCCAAGAGGGGTCGGTTTTGACGGTTCTCCGGGTACGGATGCGCCGCCTGCAACGCTGGGTGGCTTCCCGATGACACCCTTCCCGGACAACCCAGCCGCGCTGGGCACGGTGGTCACGACTGCCGCCGCACCCAATCCGCCGTGTGAGGGAGACATCACGTTTGATCCCGCGATGCAATTGCAGGCGATCGGTACGGGATGGAACACCTGGAGCCACGATTATGCTGGCCAGGTATACATTCCCGAGGCCTACGCAGAGATTACGACCCTCCTGATTACGATGCCGGCCAACACGTGCGCGTTCTATTTGTACGTCGAGCCGAACAACTACGAAGCGCATGAGATCACATGCATTGCCAATGAAGGTTTGGCGGACGAAGTTAGCTCCGGCCCGGTCGCAGTGACCGGGAGCGCTGGCGCCACTTACTTTGGCTTCTTCAGCGATGCGACCAGCCACATTGAGACCGTGAGGGTCAATGCGGTCGTGGGTGCCCAGGGCTTTGCCGTCGGCGAGTTTGGTATTTCCTGTGGTGAGACCTGTGTGGTTGCTCCTGTGGCATGTTGCTTCGACGAAACCTCCACCTGCACAGACTCTTACAGTATCGTGGACTGCATCAATGAGGGCGGCCGGTTCGAGTTGGGCATCGAGTATTGTGCCGACTTGACTCCGCTGTGCGGTGCCGCGCTCGGTGCTTGCTGCTGCGGCCCCAATGGCGAATCGGGTGTTTGTGAGGCTTATGAGTGCATCGGCGACATGACGGGCCCAGAGTGCTTGGCGCTCGGTGAGGAGACCACCTGGCATCCGACCGAGAGCTGCCTAGCGATTCCTCCGTTCGACTGCAACGAGCCGACCTATTGTGACGTAGCCTATTCGGACTGCAGTGATACTGAGCGAACCGAATGTACGTCTGGTGCGGCTCCGGATGACTGGATCACCAACGTCACCTTCTCGGACATCAACAACGACACCTTCAACGAGATGTGCCCGGATAGTTATGGTGATTACACAAGCTTGGTGGCTTATGTGACACCGACTCAGACTTATCCCCTATCCGTGACCTTCTGCTCGGAAAATGCCTATACCGAGTATGTCTCGGCATGGATCGACTGGAACCAGGACAAGACATTTGATGCGACTGAGCGATATGATCTTGGTTCTGGCATTGATGCCACCCTTGTCATGGACATTCTGGTTCCTGCAGACGCGGAAGCTGGCGCCACAAGGATGCGCGTGATTGAGGAATACAATGCCTATCCCGCGGACGCCTGTTCAGGTGCTACTTACGGTGAGACCGAAGACTACACGGTCTTCGTCGGCGATCCTCCTGAGTACGGTGCATGCTGCGTGGCCGAAGTCTGCTACTTTGACGACGACCCGCCGATGAACCAAGAGGCTTGTGACCTCCTAGGCGGCTTCTATCATGGCGATGGCTCGGATTGCGATCCGAACCCATGCGTCGGGGCCTGCTGCGATACACTGACAGGCACCTGCACCGTCGTAACGGAAGCGGCCTGCACCGGTGTTTACCAGGGTGACGGGACAGACTGTGATCCCAACCCATGTGTTGGCGCGTGCTGCGATCCCGTTACGGGCGACTGCGCGTTGACGACCGAAGGTTTCTGCTCAGGCGTGTACCAGGGTGACGGGACCGAATGCGACCCGAATCCTTGCCCCCAGCCTGCGCCAGAGTGCCCGATTGACTCACTGGTTGCCCAGCGGCCCCATCTGCCCGATGAGGCTTGGATGTTGGGCGTCAGCAACGTTGGATTCCCGTACATTCGTTACGAGAATTTCACCGACTGCAATGGCACAGTGACAGAGATCACTTGGTGGGGCGGCGAGTTGACAGCGAGCTTCGCCAACTGCGATCGCTCTCCTAACGACTTCCAGATCTACTTCTACAGTGATGATGGAACTGGGCTCCACCCGCAGACCGGTTTTGGCTCGCTCTGTAGCTATACCTTGAGCGAAGGTATGTACACGCGCACCTTGGCCGGATACCAGTACCACGAGACTTACCAAGTCGAACTCTATGAGTACCATGCTGTGCTGGCGACGCCGTGCGTTGTGCCGCCCACCGGCTGGTTCTCGTTGCAGGGTATCAATGACGAGGCGAGCGACTGCCGCTTCTGGTGGGTGAGTTCGCCTGATGGCGACTTGTACCACTGCGGTGGCCCGAGCGCACCCGACGTCTGTGGCGGTGACAACAACTTTGACTTCGCCTTCTGTTTCACCGGCGAATATGTCCCGCGTTTTGGTGCTTGCTGCGATCCGAGTGACGGCTCCTGCACCGACAACGTCGAGATCATCAACTGTGTCCCGCCGCTCCAGTTTACTGATGGTGTGGATAACTGCGCCACGTTGGATCCGCCTTGCGGTAATCCTGGCGCTTGTTGCGATGACCTGACCGGTCTCTGCACGGAAACGCTCCAGTTGAACTGCACCGGCAGATTTGCTGCTGGCGAGACTTGCGCTTCCGTGACGTTCGACCCGCCGTGCGGCGAACTTCCTCAGTGCAAGCTTCTGTACGCACCGACTGAGGCGGACAATCCTACCTTCCGTGCCGAAGTATCCGCTCTCACACTTTCGGATTGCGACTACTTCGATGCCCGGGCAGGTACCCCCACCCTGGCGCAAATGCAGCAGTACAATGCTGTCTTCACCTGGGTGAACTACGGCTACTCCGACATGATCCTGATGGGTGACAATCTCGCTGACTATCTGGAATCCGGCGGTAAAGTGATTCTTGGTCAGTGGACCTTTGACAACGGCCAGACCAACCACCTGGAAGGCCGGATCATGACCGAATACGCCATTATTACGTCAAGTGGCGTAGGTGCTGGCAGTTATGCCTTGGACGGCACCATGTGCATGCACCTGGGTGTCGGCGTCTATTCGTCCGATTACTGGGATACTATCGTTTCAGCGGTGGCCCCCAACATGTTGGATGGCACTCGCGACGATGGCGCCCCCGCCGTGGCCTTCTCACCTTCCCAGAAACTTTACTACAGCGGTGGTAATACGGGTGGTACCTACGGTACCGGTGATTGGGCCAAACTTGTTGCCAACATGGTGTGCATGTGCACGGGTGAACCGATGTTCGGTTCCTGCTGCGACCCGGTAAGCGGCATTTGTGCCGACGGCGTCGAGGTAGGATGTTGCCCGACAGGACACCAGTGGAGCCCGGACGCTTGTGCCGATCGTGTCCCGCCGTGTGGAAACGCCGGTGCTTGCTGCGATCCCTTCACGGGCGACTGTGAAGACGCCGTCTTTGAAGCAAATTGCCCGGCTGGCAATCGATTCGTGCCTGGCGAAGAGTGCGCCGAGTTGAATCCTGAATGTGGCACGCCTGGCTGCTGCTGCGACAATGAAGATGGCGTGACTCCCATGGATCCCTTCGAGTCGCTCGAAGCCAACTGCGGCGGGCGGTTCCTGCCCGGCGTAACTGGTGGAGCCTGCGTTGGTACCGCGTTCGAACCTGAGTGCGGTCTCTTCCAGTGCAATGGCATGCTCTACGCTCCCACGAATGCAGACAACGTTGCATTCCGCGATGCTGTCGCCGCTTACACGGGCCAGCCTTGTGACTACTGGGATCCGAGAGCGGGTGCTCAGGAAACCCCGACCCTGGCTGACTTGGAGGGTTACTGCTGCGTCTTCACGTGGGGCAACTATGCCTACGCGGACCCGATCGGGATGGGTGACGTCCTGGCCGACTTCGTGGACGCCGGTGGAAAGGTGATTCTGGGTCAGTGGACTGTCCACACGACTCAGACGAACTGGCTTGAAGGCCGGATTATGACGCCTGCTTATATTCCGATTACGGCGACGTCCTACTCCACTACAACAGCCCAAGCCTATGCCGACGACGGCGTTGACTGCGTGCATATCCTCGGTGGAGTGAGCACGTACGATACGAACTACCGTGATCAGATCACTCCGATCGTGGGTGCTTTGAGTGATGGCACATTCCTCGAAGACGGATTGGCATCAGTTGCTTGGCGTGCCGATCGGGCCGTGTACTACTCAGCGGGTAACACCGGTTCCGATTTCTCGAGTGGTCTCGCCGATTGGGCGCTTCTCACCGCCAATATGTGTTTCTGCGACGACGGGCCATTGGTCGGTGCTTGCTGCGACGAGGCTGCTCAGTCTTGTACTGAGAATGTCAACGCTGCGGATTGTACGATGCCTGGCGCCAGATTCCTCCTGGGCGGTGCTTGTTGCGACTTTGAACCGGCGTGCGGCTTCATCGTGGGTGCTTGCTGCGACGGTACGACTTGTACCGAAGAGCGACCGAGTGAGTGCACCGGCGACTACAAGGGTGACGGCGTGCCTTGCACACCGAATCCGTGTCTCGAATTCCTCATGGACGATACCCCCGTTACAACGTGCGAGGGTACCTTCTTAGACTCGGGCGGAGCCACTGGCCCGTACGATATCTACGAGGAATATACTAAGACATTCACGCCTGACACCGCAGGCCAGGTGTTGCAGTTCGAGTTCACCTTCTGGGATGTCGAAGGCTGTTGTGACCATCTCACCATTTACGATGGTGGCGACACCAGCGCCCCAGAGATTGGCGTATTCGACTACGACTCGCCAGGCACGATCATCGCAAACAACGCCACTGGTCAACTGACCTTCTGGTGGTCGAGCGATCTATCGGTCACGCCCGAAGGCTGGGAGGCCACTATTTCGTGCATTGATCCTCCGGTTGGCGCATGTTGTGTCGGCCCTGCCTGCACCATGGAGACGTTTATTGATTGCGAAGCACTCACAGGCACATGGTACGCTGCTGAGGACTGTGCCACCTTCGAGTGCCCGGTCGGCGGCTGTGAACACTCTGTCACGCTGTGGGACGACTACGGCGATGGTTGGAACGGCAACACGCTTGACGTTCTGGTCAACGGTGTCATTGTTCTTGAAGACATCGGGCTTGCGTCCGGGTCTGGTCCGGAGACATGGACCTTCACTGCGGACACGGGTGACGCGATCACCACCGTGTTTGAGGGAACATCCTGGCCCTACGAGAACGAGTACTGCATCTACGATGGTGAAGGTACTGAGCTCGGTTGTGACGGCCAGGGCGGTGTCGATCCTGTTGGCATCGCCGTAACGGGCTTCTGCCCCACCTGCGATCACACCGTGACGCTCTGGGACGACTATGGCGATGGTTGGAACGGCAACACGCTTGACGTTCTGGTCAACGGTGTCCTAGTTCTTGAAGACCTGACGATTGCGTCTGGTTATGGTCCGGAGAGCCACACCTTTACGGTGATGACGGGTGATACGATCACCACCGTGTTCGAGGGAACTTCCTGGCCCTACGAGAACGAGTACTGCATCTACGATTTCCTCGGTGCCGAGCTTGGCTGTGACGGCCAGGGCGGTGTCGATCCTGTCGGCATATCCGTAACGGCCAACTGCGAAGGCATAGCGCCTCCTGGTGCGTGCTGCCAATCAGATGGAAGTTGCACGGACGAGGCTGATGAGGCTGCCTGCGATGCAGCTGGCGGGACCTTCCAGGGCAGTGGCACTGAGTGTTCCACGGCCATTTGTGGCGGAGCTTGCTGCGATCCTGCGGATGGCACCTGTACGGATGTGGCTTCCGAGGCCGACTGTGCTGGCGTCTTCCAAGGCATTGGCACCGAGTGCACCACGACGGCTTGTCCCGCGCCTGGTGATTCCTGTGACAATACTTATCAGGTAACACTTGGAACGGCCGACCTGCCGTACGTTGACGTCAACACTAACTGTGGCAGAGGTGACAACTACGACGACTCCGCTTCTACCGGCTGTCTGTACTACTATGACAGCGGTGAGGACATGATCTACGAGTTGGAAGTCACTGAAGCCATGGATGTGACGATCACGCTGGATCCGGGTGCAACCACGTACCCCGGTATCGCATTCGGCTCGACCTGTGCGCCGATGTATGCATTGGACTGCGTTGCGGCCTACAGCTCCGCAGCGGAGCCGCTAGTGATCGGTGCTTCACCAGATTGTCTGCATCTGGAGCCAGGCACCTACTTCATCCAAGTGGATACCTGGTCTTCACCTGATTGCATTCCGGACTTCACGCTGACGATCGATGCGTGCACTTCGGGTGGCTTCAGGAAGGCGCCGGCCAAAACCTTTGGAGGTGTGGGCTTTGACCACGGTCAGACGGCCACCCTTCCTGGTGGATGATTAGAATCAATTGTGGTGTCTGCCGATGTGTTCAACTGAACCATCGGCGGCGCCATTGCGTCTTGCGGGAGCCAGGTCGTACTACGGCCTGGCTCCCTTTTTTTCTAGGGTGGCAAAGTTTGCTTGAGCAAGAGAGCTTCAAAATGGCGAA
>CAZTAR010000166.1:0-9632 GCA_964611695.1 uncultured Planctomycetaceae bacterium
CAGTGTCCTGTGAGCGGTTGTTGGTAATATCGCACTGGCGGACAAGCCGCCAGTGGCACACACGTTGCTCGCGCATCCCTCACATGACGATTGACGGAACACTAGGATCGCGGGGAATCATGCTTTATCGCGACTGGTGGGGTGGGCGGTGATTCGATTCCCGCCGCTGCAATTCTTTGGCAAATTCGGCAACGTCCGCCACTGAGGCGCGACCGGGAATATTGTGCTCCAGGCCGATAAACTGGAACCCCAACCCCAGGTGATCTGACCCACTTAGACAACAATGGCGGTATTGCGCTTCGGCGAGGATCATCCTTGAACCCTGTTGCCGCGTGAGTTCGACTCCGACATTCTCACCCACTGTCAAACGGGGGTTTTGATCCTCTCGGACGATGACCAAAATGCCGCCGGCGGAGAAGTTTCCCAGCTTTCCCGAACACAACGGCCAGGAAGGTTCGTCTTGTGTCAGCGGTGCCCCTTCCCAGATTTTCACTGCAATGAACATGTCGGCCGGCACGGTGAAACGCTGATAGGCTCGGCGCTGCAATTCCTTCAGGCCGTCCGCCACGCGCACCAGGAGCGTGTCCTCGGTTTTGCCGTCCGCCGTGGGTTCTTGCCGCCTCATGACGACTTGGCCCATGAAAAGGCACTTCTTGTGTCCCCTGCGAAAGGCGAAGCCGAGCTGTTGCTGCGGCAAAAATTCCGGTTGCGGGTCCGTCTGACAAGGCATCGGAAGTGATATCTGCGCCAATTGTTCATCAGGGCTGAAGCGAATGAGACGAGAACGCATGTTAAACCAGCGCCCCTCGGTATGCAGCGAGACCGTGAGCGCGACTTGCCGCTGGGCCGCCCATTCCAGTACTGTTCGGCTGGAGGATTCGTCTAAGGTCGCAGCACTCGTCATACGAAGGCTTCCGCTTTGGGTTTGACATCGGAGGATTCGTTCAGAGCCTCACGCAGCGCGTCCAATTGGTCGGAGACATCGGGCGATTTGACGTACTGAACACCAATGATCGTGCAACCATCGCTGCCAGGAATCTTGTTCATCACCGTTGCCTCGAAGTGGAATGGCTCACCTTTGCCGGGGAGGTCGAACGCAACGTTGAGCGTGTTTCCTGCTTCGATCGCCTTGGTGGAAAGTTCATCCACTCGGCAAGCGATCCCGTCCGAACTCACGTTCAACATGACGGCAAGATGTCTGTGGATGACCCCACCGTGTTGCCACTCCAAATTCACGCGCGAAGATGGCGCCAGCTTGGCTCTGAGGAACCTGCGTCGCTCAATCATGGCGATGACCCCCGGGCGCGAGATCGCCAGGGCGCGAGACTTGCCCCAGCGAGGAGCGCCATCAATGGTTGTCGGAAAGGCATATCGCTGCTCGGAGAAGATTTGAGCCTCACAGGCTACGCCGATGAGGCTTTCGATTGGCAGAGGCAGGTGCCCCGTCACTTCAAAGAGCAGGGTTGCCTCATCGCCGGAGATCAGAAACCCGTTGATCGTGGTGCCGATAAAGGCCTCACCACTGAGGACAACCTGAGACTGTGTCCGCGTTGCGGTTTCGATGACGCGTTGGGAGGCGTCTCGATCCAGTTTGGCTGTTCTAATCATTTGATTCCAAGCCCCGCTTTTCGATCCTGGTCCCCGAAGCGGCCTTATCAGGCCGACCCCCGCCGCCTCATCGCCTTGTTGTCGAACCGCCTGGTGACTATCGGGCCTTGCGCAGGCCGGACCCCGTTCGCCCAGTGACGGAAAACGCCGATGACGCGCTTTGTCCTCGGTCCGATTCAACGATGACTTGAAATCTCACCCTTCGATCTGACGTGGTTCGTGGGAGATGTTTGCGGTTTCGGGAGATTCAGGGCCTCCGCGCCGGGTTCAGGGTTCAACCACGGTCGCGCCAAGGTCGACGACCCGCTGAACTTCCCCGGGGGGCAATCGGAGATGAAACCGGACTTTGCGTTCGTCGTATTCTTGTGAAAGGATGCTGCCGTGCTTCCGGACATAGGCGATGAGCTTCCCGTTCCCGCTATCGGCCTCGACTGTCAGCGTGGTGAAAGCTTCGCGGACCTGATCAATCACAGCCTGCTTGAGTTGGTTCAGCCCCTCGCCGGTCGCGGCGGAGGTTTCGACTACATTCGGAAGACGAATCCGTAAGTAGTGCGCCGCTGAATCGTCGCGAACCAAGTCTGCCTTGTTTAGCACGTTGATCACGGTGATACCGCCGCAGCCGAGCTGATCCAGGACGTCCTCGACAGCCTTCACTTGCGCAGTGGCTTCCGGCTCGGCCGCATCAATGACATGCAACAGCAGGTCGGAGTGGATCGTCTCTTCGAGGGTCGCACGAAATGAAGCCACTAGATGGTGGGGAAGATGGCGGACGAAACCCACGGTGTCCGACAAGAGAACCGTCATGCCGTCGCCGAGGTCCCACCGCCGCGTCTTGGTATCCAGTGTGGCGAACAGTTTGTCGGCCACGAACGTGCTTGCGCCCGTCAGCGCGTTCATCAAGGTGCTCTTGCCTGCGTTTGTGTAGCCCACAAGCCCGATTGTGAAGAAGTCGTGTCGGGACCGAACTTCGCGGAGTTTTCGCTTGTCGATCTCTGCGAGTTGCTTCTTGAGTAGAGAGACGCGCTTTTGGACCAGTCGGCGGTCAATCTCGATTTGCGTTTCGCCGGGACCCCGTGTGCCGATCCCGCCGACAGCCCCCGCGGTCGTACCGCCTCCGGCGCCTGCGATACGTTCCAAGTGCGTCCACATTCCACGTAAGCGCGGCGCGGTGTATTCGAGTTGGGCCAACTCGACCTGAAGCCGTGCGGCGGCGGTCTTTGCCCGGCTGGCGAAAATGTCCAGGATCAACTCGGTGCGGTCGATCACTCGGCATTTCACCGCCATTTCGAGTTCGCGGATTTGCGAAGGGGAGAGATCGTCGTCGAAAATAACGACATCCGCCTGTTTTTGTACCACGTAATCGGAGAGCTCAATGACCTTGCCACGGCCGATGTAAGTGGCCGCGCAGATCCCGGCGCGACGCTGAATCATACGGCCCGCGACTTCGGCGCCCGCCGCCTCGGTGAGCAAGGCCAATTCCGCGACAGGATCGTAGCGCGTGCCAGCAGTCTCCCGACCCGGCAGCAGCAAACCGACGAGCACCGCCTTTTCGGCCTGAATCGTGTTGTTGTCGCGATGCTCTTCTTTCAAGATGTCCTCATGCCGACAATCCCGCCGGCGCGCTGCCGTGTGGCGATTGCTAGAGCAAACTACGCAATCATGTAGCGTCCGACCCTCGTGTCGGACGTGGAATACAAACTGTTTGCCTCGGCCGACAGAGGCGTCGGCCGCTACGGAAAAAGTGAGACTGCTCTAGTACGTCGTGACAAGTCGCGTGATGGGTGCCACTGGCAGCTTGTCTGCCAGTGTCTTGCGCGTATCAGCGGCCAAGATCGCACTGGCGGACCAGCCGCCAGTGGCACCCTTGGAATCCCTTATTTGGGGTGTCATAAAGCACTAGAGTGTTCCGTCAAGGCATTCAATCACCGTGATCGAAGTTGCATAAATGACCTCGTCCACATCACAGGACGGGTGCAACACATTGATCGGTTTGCTCAAACCCAACGTCAGAGGGCCGATCGATTCGGCGCCGCCGATGCGGAAAAGCAGCTTCGCGGCCGCGTTGCCCGAGGCCATATTGGGGAAGATCAGTACGTTCGCTTTGCCGCCCAACTTACAGAATGGGAAACTACTCTTTTGCATGTCGGGACACACAGCGGTGTCCGCCTGCATTTCGCCATCGATGCACAAGTCAGGCTCGCGTTGCCGGGCGATCTCGATCGCGCGGCGGATGCGATCCGTCTCAGGTGAGCGTACGCTGCCAAAGTTGCTGTAGGAAAGCATCGCGACGCGCGGTGTGTAGTTGAAGTATCGGGCAACGCCGGCGGCCACGATTGCCGCCTCCGCGAGATCTTCGGGGGTGGACTCGAGTTGGGTGGCACAGTCCGCGAGGAAAAAGACGTCCGACTTCGTCAGTATCACGAATAGGCCGGAGGCGCGCCGCACATCCTTGCGCATCGGGATGACTTGCAAGAGTGCCTTCATGACGAACGGCGTGGTCCGGCTGATGCCGGCGACCATCCCGTCCACGAGCCCCAGATCCAGCATCAGGGCGCCGAACCAGTCCGGCCGGCCGGCATAATACCAGGCGTCGGGCCAGGTGAGACCCTTCCGCTTCCGCTTCTCGTAGAAATGTTGGGCCAATTTCTCACGATCCGGATAGTTCTTCGGATGTATGATTTCCACATCACCCAGCGTGACGCCAAGTTCCTCCGCATTTTTCCGGATGACCTCCGGATCACCGAGCAGGACAGGCTTCGCCAGCTCTTCCTCCAGAATGACCGGTATCGCCCGGAGGACCCGCTCGTGCTCGCCATCGGAGAAGAGGATGCGTTTGCCGGTCTTCCTGGAGCGGTTGCGAATCTGCCGCATGAACTCCTGTGACAGGGAAAGTGAGGATTCGAGCTTCTCGCGGTAGGCCTGCTTGTCCGTCATCGGTAGTCGAGCCACGCCGGTCTTGACCGCTGCTTCAGCTACTGCCGAAGATTCCCACGTCAAAACGCGCGGGTCGAACGGCTTGGGTATGATGTACTCGGGGCCGAACTGGAGTCGCTTCAGGCCGTACGCCCGAAGGACGGAATCCGGTACGTCCTCACGTGCCAACTCCGCCAGGGAATGGCAGGCGGCGAGCTTCATCTCTTCGTTGATCTTCCTCGCCCGAACGTCCAGCGCGCCGCGGAAGATGAACGGGAAGCCGAGAACGTTGTTGACTTGGTTGGGGTAGTCGCTCCGGCCCGTGGCGACGATTGCATCCGGCCGGGCTTCGATTGCGATCTCGGGGGAAATCTCGGGCATCGGGTTCGCCATGGCGAAGATCAACGGCTTGGGCGCCATCATCTTGACCATCTCGGCGCTCACCAAGCCGGCGATGGAGACACCGGAAAAGACATCCGCGCCCTTCAGGGCGTCGGTGATTGTCCTGGCACTGGTATCAACCGCGAACTCCTCCTTAATAGGCGTCATCCCCTCGTCACGGCCCTTGTAGATGACCCCTTTTGAATCGGTTAGGAGCAAGTTCTCCGGCCGTACACCAAGCGAAATGTAGAACTTCGCGCATGCGATGCCCGCAGCGCCCGCGCCACTCATGACGACGCGGACCTCTTCAAGCTTCTTGCCTTGCAGCAGGCAGCCGTTGATCAGGGCGGCGCCCGAGATAATCGCGGTGCCGTGCTGATCGTCATGGAAGACGGGAATGTCCATCAACTCCTGGCATCGTTTCTCAATGTAGAAGCACTCAGGCGCCTTGATGTCTTCGAGGTTGATGCCGCCGAAGGTGGGTTCCAGGCGAACGACCGTCTCGATCAATTCATCGGGGTCCAGGGTGTTGACTTCCAGGTCGAACACGTCGATTCCGGCGAATCGCTTAAACAACACACCCTTGCCTTCCATCACGGGCTTCCCGGCCAGGGCGCCGATGTTTCCGAGGCCAAGTACGGCGGTTCCGTTCGAGATGACTGCCACGAGGTTTCCCCGCGACGTATAATCGTACGCCTTGTCCGGGTTCTTCTCGATTTCAAGGCAGGGCACAGCGACGCCGGGCGTGTACGCCAGCGAAAGATCTCGCTGCGTGGCGCAGGGCTTTGTGGCCACCACCTCTATTTTTCCTGGAACGGGAGTTGAGTGATATAGGAGTGCTTCCTTTTCCAAATCCATGGTGTGTTGCTCCGCGCGTAACGGTTGTGGGTAATCAGTAATTTGTGTTCAGTTGTCAGTCTTCAACTCTCTGAAGGCTGCCTTCGGATGATAGTCTGCCTCTTCAGTTGTCGGAATGGTAGTTCCGGCAATCCTGCAGCACCGCCCATCGAATATCATACATCGTACATTCAGCAGCCATATTCACAACGATGCCGCAAAGGTATGGAGTTTTCCCTCCTCCTACTTTTCGTCCGCCTCGCTCTTTTCGTTGCCGTTGTCCGCCCCATACGCCGATGCCAATTGCTGGTACATCTTCCAGCGAGTGTTCACATCTTGTTGGGCCTGTGCCAATAACGCCTTCGCGGCTTCGGGCCGGCTCCTGGCCAACATCTTGAAACGCATCTGACTGTAGGCGAACTCCTCAAACGGGATTGACGGCTTCTGCGAGTCAAGCTTGAGCGGGTTCTTGCCCTGTGCCGCCAGATCGGGGTTATAGCGGAACAACGGGAAGTGGGCGCTCTGCACCGCCTGCCTCTGAATCTCCAGCCCCTTGAGCATGTTGATCCCGTGGGCGATGCAATGGCTATAGGCAATGATCAGCGAGGGACCATCGTAAGCCTCCGCCTCCATGAAGGCTCGAACGGTCTGGCTGTCGCTCGATCCCATGGCAACCTGGGCAACATAGATGCTGCCGTAGGTCATGGCGAGCATCGCAAGGTCCTTTTGGGCCTGGGGCTTGCCGCCCGCGGCGAACTTGGCGACAGCACCGCGGGGTGTGGCCTTCGAACATTGTCCGCCTGTATTGGAGTAGACCTCGGTGTCCAGAACCAGCACGTTGACGTTGCGGCCGCTGGCCAGGACGTGGTCCAGGCCGCCATAGCCGATGTCAAATGCCCAACCGTCGCCGCCGACGATCCAGACGCTCTTCTTGACCAGCATATCAGCGAGATCCAGCAGCCGTCTGGCTTCGTTGGAATCGACGCCTTGGAGCTTCTCCTTCATCGCGGCCACGCGTTTGCGTTGTTCCACGATGCCGGACTCGACGGATTGATCCGCCTTCAACAGGCCGTCGGCGAGGTCCGTGCCGATAGTGTCCGCCAGGTTCGCCACCAGTTCACGGGCGTACTCGTTGTGTTTGTCGATCGTGAGCCGATAGCCGAAGCCGAATTCCGCATTGTCTTCAAACAGTGAGTTACACCATGTCGGTCCTCGACCCTCCGGGTTTTTCCCCCACGGCGCCGTGGGCAGGTTGCCGCCGTAGATGGACGAGCATCCGGTCGCATTCGCGATGATGGCCCGATCGCCGAAGAGTTGTGTCATCAGTTTGAGATAGGGCGTTTCGCCACAGGCCGCACACGCGCCGGAATACTCGAACAGGGGCTGCAAGAACTGAGAGCCCTTCACCGAGGCGATCTTGACACGCTCGCGATCGATTTCCGGAAGCGACAGGAAGAACTCATAACAGCTTCGTTCGCTTTCGCGGATGGGCGGCTGGGAGGCCATGTTGATCGCTTTGATCTTCGAGTCCGTCTTGCTCTTGGCGGGGCAGGCCTCGACGCACATGCTGCAACCGGTGCAGTCCTCAGGCGCTACTTGAACCGTCATGTTCAAACCGTCAAATTCCTTGCCACGTGCCTTGAGGGTCTTGAACGTCGGCGGGGCCTTTTCGAGGAGTGCCGGGTCGTAAGCCTTGAGGCGAATCGCCGCGTGCGGACAGACAAATGCACACTTGCCGCACTGGATGCAGATCTCCGAATCCCAGACCGGGACCTCCAAGGCGATGTTACGCTTCTCCCACTTCGTCGTGTCAGTGGGAAATGTGCCGTCGTTTGGCATGGCGCTGGTCGGTAGGGCGTCGCCCCGTCCCGCGATGATCTCGCCGATGACGTTTTTGACGAATTCCGGCGCGTACTCAGGCACCGGCGGTGGCACTTCGAGTGTGCTGGTCGCCTTGCCAGGGATCGAAATCTCGTACAGATTGGCCAAGGTCTGGTCGACAGCGACCCAGTTTTTCTTGACGACATCCTCGCCCTTCGAGATGTAGCTCTTCTTGATCGCACCCTTGATCGCTTCGATGGCTTCTTCACGCGGCAGTACGCCGGAGATCGCGAAAAAGCAGGTCTGCATGATCGTGTTGATCCGGGCGCCCATGCCGGTCTCTTTCGCGACTTCGTACGCATCGATGGCAAAGACCTTCATCTTCTTGTCGATGATCTGCTGTTGGACGGTACGTGGTATCCGATCCCAGGTTTCCTCCTTCGAGAACGGGCTGTTCAGCAGGAAGGTCGCGCCATCGATGGCGTTGGCCAGCATGTCGTATCGTTCGAGGAATGTGAACGCATGACACGCGATGAAATTCGCCGCGGTGACGAGGTAGGTCGATCGAATCTCTTTGGGGCCGAAACGCAGGTGAGAAACCGTGACCGAACCGGCCTTCTTCGAGTCGTACACGAAGTAGCCTTGGGCAAAGTTGTCCGTGCCCTCGCCGATGATCTTGATCGAGTTCTTGTTCGCACCCACCGTGCCGTCGGAGCCGAGTCCGTAGAACATCGCGCGGACGACATCGTCGCTCTCGATCTGGAAATTCGCGTCGTAGTCCAGGCTGGAATGGGTCACATCCTCGTTGATGCCGACCGTGAAGTGGTTCTTGGGCTTGTCCTTGGACAGTTCATCAAAGACTGCCTTGACCATCGCGGGGGTGAATTCTTTCGACGATAGGCCGTATCGCCCGCCAACGACTCGGGGCATGGCCGGCAACGGGAGGGCGCCATCCATTTGCGCCTGGGCCAAGGCCGTGATCACGTCTTTGTAGAGCGGCTCGCCTTCGGCGCCAGGCTCTTTTGTCCGATCGAGGATTGCGATCGACTTGACCGACTTGGGCAAGGCGTCCAGGAATCGCTTTGAATCGAACGGGCGGTAGAGGCGGACCTTGACGATACCCACCTTCTCCTTCTGGGCCGTCAAGTAGTCCACAGTCTCATGGGCCGTCTCATTCCCCGAGCCCATCAGGACAATCACGCGATCCGCGTCCGGTGCTCCAAAATAATCGAACAGGTGATATTGTCTGCCGGTGAGCTTTGCGAACTTGTCCATCGCGGCTTGGACGATGTCGGGACATTGGTTGTAGAACGGATTGACTGTCTCGCGGGCCTGGAAGAACACGTCAGGGTTCTGGGCGGAGCCTCGCAGGATCGGCCGGTCCGGCGTCATTGCGCGCTGACGGTGGGCATTGATCAGCTTCTCGTCGAACATCGCACGCAGGTCGTCATGGGTCAGTTCTTCAATCTTCATCACTTCGTGCGAACTTCGGAAGCCGTCGAAGAAGTGCAGGAAGGGGAGTCGTGATTCGAAAGAGGCCACCGTCGTGACGAGAGCGAGGTCCATGATCTCCTGAACGGACCCTGACGCCAACAGGCCGAAGCCCGTGCTGCGGCAGGCCATGACATCGCTATGATCGCCGAAGATGCTCAGCGCGTGTGTGGCGACCGTGCGGGCGGAGACGTGGAAGACCGTCGGGCTCAGCTCTCCCGCCATCTTGAACATGGTCGGGATCATGAGCAGCAGGCCTTGGGACGCGGTAAAGGTGGTCGTCAAGGCACCGGTCTGGGTTGCGCCGTGGACCGCCGCAACAGCCCCGCCCTCGCTCTGCATTTCAGATACAAGCGGGATCGTCCCCCAGACGTTTTTCTTTCCCTCAGCCGACCACTGATCCGCCCACTCACCCATCCCTGAAGATGGCGTGATTGGATAAATTGCGATCACCTCATTCAAGCCGTGCGCTACGTAGGCAGCGGCTTGCGTTCCGTCAATTGTGACCATGCGACGTTGAGTCATGGTTTTGATTCTCCGAGGTAACGGGCCATGGCGTGAGGTCCACCGGAAAGCCACTC